>JAIQFT010000095.1 GCA_020073185.1 Terriglobia bacterium | reverse complement strand
TGGGCTGGAAGGACATCTGGCAACTGAGAGCAATCCTAGGAAGAGGAGAAACAGAAAAAGCTGCGACTAAGCAGGAGGTCGCGTAACATGATCCCGAGCGCCGCTCTTCAACCTCCAACTAAAAGCGGGACACTCTCGGACTTCCCTTGTTCTTTTGCAAGGCTCAACAGAGACTTGATGAAATCAACACTGGTTTTGGACTGGTCAAATACGGGTTTGAGTCTTTCGCGGCTGTGATATTCGCCCACTTTTTCGACGAGGTATTGTTGAGCGGTTCGGAGTAACCGGACACGTTCCTCACCCTGCACCTGGTCCAGCGGGAATTCGCCTAATGAGTCGAGCAGTGACCGAATATCACCCCGAAGACCGCGGTTGGTTCTTCCTCCCTCGGAAGCGAAAGGCCTGACTTCACCAAAGCGAGCGAGGATCTTCCGTAGCGCTGCTCCGCCCGCTCCTGATATCTGCGATCCACCTCTGGCGGTATGGGCATCAATCGATAAATCAAACGCCTTTTGCAACCGTTCGAGTACGACGAGCGCACCTGCAACACTCCCCTTCGCCGGTAAGCCAGCTCTGTGCTTAGACAAGCTATTGAACCAGGTTGAAACTGCTGCTCTTACAGCCTGTTCTTCTTTTGTCATTTGTTTGATAGAGCAACCGTGAATCGCAAAGATTCGGAGACAATTGGGTTGAGGTAGTGCAGCGCGATCCAACCGATGACGTCGACGCAAACAGCATCACCGAAACCAAACAGCGCTTGGTTAAGAGATCCTGAAATCACAAAATCATCTGCGCCCATGAGTCGGGCGCATTCTTTTGGAGTAAGCAGGCGTGCTTGGTACGTGCCGTAACCAGCCTTGAAGAGTATTTGGCGGCCGCTGCCGCCACGGGGTGTGCGTAGACATCCCGCAATTCCGTCCGTACGTAGTTCGGCCATCGATTTGGCGTTACGAATGCGACGAAATACTGTGCCATAACTCCATTTGCGCCCCTTGATCATGCGATCGGCGACAGCCTTATGTTTGGGACTAAACTGGTTGTACAAGTAGGTCGCGCGCGTTTCAGACCACCACTCGCTGCCATCGTCCTGCAAGTCTTCCAAGACCGCTTCTAACCGGTTGCCCCCTTCCGGCAGCTTCGGAAGCTTTCGTAATGCCCAATGTATCTCCGGATGATCGATGATGAACTTCGCCAGAGGTTTGGGGCGGATTTCACTTTCGGCGAAAAGAAATGGCTCAGGTGAACGGAGGGTGTCAACAATGACTCTGTTGACGCCCATAATGAACATGCGTTGGCGACTCTGGGGTACAAATGAAACGGCATCGATAACGAAGGGATCAACTCCGTACCCGAGGCGGTTCAGGGATAGAAGTGCGCGCTCGAAGTCCTGACCACCATGCGAGGTCAAGAATCCCGGCACATTCTCAATCAGCACAAGAGGCGGGCGGCGCTCGCCCATGCCCTCAAGAACCTGAACGAATCCCCAAAACGCTGAGGAATTCTTGCCGCTAAGGCCACCGCGTGCACCTGCGAGTGAGAGGTCATTGCACGGAAATGAGGCGGTCGCGAGACTAACATCGGGAACATCATCGCTCGAAAGGAGATGAATATCCTTAGGGGACAGATGGTCATTAGCATTCTTGAAATGACCGAGGTACATCTGTCTCTTTTGCTCATCGATATCATTGGCGAACGCCACGCGCCAGCCATTTTTCTGTAGGCCAAGACGCATTAGCCCGATGCCGGCAAAAAACTCGGCAACCGTCCTTTTTGCCAAAGCGGCACGTAACCGAACTAATGGATCACAAGTGATGCTGGTCGCTACCATCTCTGCGCACCGTTCTGTGTTCTTCGTGATGTCGCTTTCCCAAAATCGGATCACGTGCCAACCACTCTGGAAGAGAGCATCTGTTACACGGCAATCCCGGTCCATGTTGCGACGAATTTTTCGTATCCAGTAAGCCTTAGACGCGAGGCGCGCAAACTGCTCTTCAACGCTATCAAGGCCGCGCCGGTGCCACTGGTTTCCATGCCAAAAATCGCCGTCGACGAAAACGGCCACCCGGTGACGGCTAATTACTGCATCCGGCTTGCCCGGCAAGAGTTTCCTGCGACTGACGTGCAGACCACGTTGGGTCAATGATCGTCGCAACAGCACCTCCGGAGTGGTGTTGTACGACTTCACCTTCCGCATAATTGCGGAAATGGTCATCTTTGTTCTTCGTTTACGCACCGGGATTTCAGGCTGTAATTTACCCCACGAGCGTGGGCTCGCCAACAGTGTTTTGCGATTGCCCCGAACTTTAGCTCCTCGCGGAGTAAAATATCCTCAACCCTCTTGGGTGAGGAGTTCTCCTGTGAAAAAGCTTGCTTTGATCTCTATCGCACTGCTGATCGTCGTCCTGTGCGCTCCTGCGTTCGCGCAGCGGATTTCCGGCGATTACATCGAGACCCGTTCCGCCGACGTTTATACCGGACAGTGCTTCGCCAACGGCGAGGTTGGACTGACCGGCAACGAGGCTATTCTCGGCTGGCGCGTCCAGCACGGTAGCTGGAACGGCGTGGCGCTCGACGGCCTCTCCATCGCCGCCGCGGTGCGCGCCAAGGCCACCCTCGGCGATCCGTACGAGAATCCGTATCCGGCCAAAGCGGTGCTGATTGTGGACGAGCAGGCCACGCCTGCACAGCGCGCGGCGCTGGTCAGCTTTGCCGAGCACATGGGTGGACGGCTGCTGGAAAACGTCGAAAAGGTGGTCGCCGCGCCGGTCGAGCTGGTGATGTCGAGCGAGCACCATGGCCGCGCCCTGCTGCGCGCCGGGCAGTTCGCGGTGGTGCAGACGCGCGCCATCAACGAGAACGATCACCTCTGCGGCAACGAGGTGACGTTCTATCCGCCGCTGACCGAGACGGCGCACTCCATGCCGGCGGTCGCCCTCACCGATGAATACAAAGGTCCATCGCTGGGCGAAAGCTGGTCGGTGCACGATAAACGCAGCGCGTTCGTCGGGACGTTTGCCGTCGGCGGCGCGACTGCCACGGCACATCATCCGACGGCGGGCGAGTAAGACCGTTAGCCACAGAGGGCGCGGAGGAACGATTTGGTAATTTCGTAAGTTGGTAATTTGGTAATTTAAGAATCCGAAATGCAGACACTTGTGAATTGGTTGAGAAGCAAGCCAGCGAAATTTCGGAGTTGGGCCAAATTGCCAAATTGCACAATTACCAAGTTGCGAAATCGGCTCCGTGTCCTCGGTGGTTAGCTTCAGCCGGCCGCAGTAAACTGAACGCATCATGCGCATTCGCAACCTGCCTGTTCTCTTCCTTCTCCCTCTTCTGGTTCTTTCTTCCCTGCTTGCGGCGGCGCAGGTCAAGCTGGAGAAGATCGGTCCGCCGAGCGATGCTGCCGTTCCCGCGGCAGTGCGCTCGGCGCTTGATCCCAGCGGCGCCAAGTTGGTGCGTGCCGACGGCAGCGTCTTGTGCGAGATCTGGCTGCGCCAGACGCCGCTCCCGGCGGGTAAAGCAGCGGCTGCGAAAGGCACGACCTATCCCGAGCTGGCGCCAGGAATGTTTGTCGGCCTGATCTCGTTCCCAAACGGCGGGAAAGACTTCCGCGGGCAGCCGGTCAAAGGCTACTTCACCATGCGCTACGCGCTGCTGCCGGAGGATGGCAACCACCTTGGCGTGGCGCCGACTCGGGATTTCGTGCTGCTGTCACGAGCGAGCGACGACAGCGACCCCAGCGCGCCCTACGACTTCGCGCAGTTGGTGAAGCTGAGCGCGCAGGCCGCCGGGACCAACCATCCGGCGGCATTCCTGCTGTTGGCGCCTGATAACACCCCCACCCCTTCGACTTCGCTCAGGGCAGGCTCTATCGCGCCAAAGGCGGGCGGCGATAAGGGGGGGCCACCCACGGGCGGCGATAAGGGGGGGCCACCCGCAACCGAGCCGCGTACCTACCAGAACGCTGACAGCTACCAGGTGTTTGCCGGCTCGGTGAAGACCGAGCGAGGAGAGAGCGTGCTGATCGCGCTGGTGGTGAAGGGGCAGGCGGAGCAATAAAAAGGTCGATGGTCGTTGGTCGATGGGTCGTTGGCTGTCAGCCATCAGATCTCAGCTATCGGCACTGTCACCCGCTGAAGCGGGCTCGACCATGCCTGCGACGCTTTCCCCACGGCTTACGCCGTGAGCTACGTTCTGTCGCAAGCTGCGCGTGTTCACAGCCTGTGAACGTAGGCTATAGCGTGCCCACGGCAAATGCGCTCAAGCACTTGGAGTTGACGCTGCGGAAAAATGCAACAGGTGGTGCTGAAGAAATCAGCAAGCCTGCAGTGGCTTGTAAGTCATTGATTCTTAGTTGGCGCTAGATGTGGGAGCGCCGAACCCGCCGAAAACGCCGCTTAAAAGCTCATCAAAGCGCCGCTGTAGAAATAATCAGTAGTATTCCGATGTGCGCCTGTGTGCGGCGCGCAAGTCTATGGTTTCACTATAGATAAGTTGGCGCAGTGGTGATTTCGACAGGTGCAGTGAGTCATGGCACGGTGATTGCCTTAAGGAAGAGTGGCGAACGGCCCATGCGGAAGAAGAAAGGCCAGCCGGAGGCAAGCATATGACAGTCATTCTGGTTCTCTCGACCTTCATCGTTTTCCTACTCATTGATCACTTCTTCAGCAAGAAGCACGCGGTCCGGATTGCGGTCCAGCCGGTTGCGGTGGCGCCGCGGGAGAGCGTTCCGCGCCTGCAGCCGAGCATGGTCGGCGGATTCCAAGTGCCAGAGAACCTGCGGTTTCATCCCGGACACGCCTGGGCGCTGAGTGAGAGCCCGAGCCTGGTGAGGGTGGGCATGGACGACTTCGCCAGCAAGTTAGTGGGAAAGATCGAGCGGCTGTCGCTACCGCAGCGCGGGCAGTGGATCCGGCAAGGCCAGAAGCTGGCGAGCATCTATCGCGACGGTGCGAAGGTGGACATGGTGTCGCCGATCGAAGGCAGCGTTGCCGACGTCAACGACGCAGTGGTGCAGAATCCCGAGCTGGCGCGCAAGGACCCCTACGGAGAAGGCTGGCTGGTGACGGTACAGTCGCCGGATGCAAAGACCAACTTCCGCAACCTGATGGGCGGAGCGCTGGCGCGGTGGTGGACGGAAGAAGCTTCGAGCCGGCTGCAGCGGCGAATGCCGGCGGCGCTGGGCGCGTTGGCGCAGGATGGCGGCGTAGCAATGGACAACCTGACGGCGCAGTTGCCGGAGCAGAACTGGACGGAGCTGACGCGGGAGTTCTTCCTGAGCTAGTGGCCGAGGGTGCGTTCGCCAATGAGTTGGGAGTTTCAAGATGCGAGTTGCGAGCAAAAAGGCTCGCAACTCGTTTTTGCTGCGGGGTTTGCCACGGGAGCTGAGGTGCGCGCCGCGGTTGCCAAAGCTGAGGCCAGAACGGGGCAAGCGGCGTTTGGGCGGTTACGGGAAATGATTGCAGAAACGGCACTAGGTGAGAAATATCACCCCCAATTGTGACATGAATCACGGCGATTTCTTACGGCGAGACCGAAACTGTGATGTAAGGGATGTGGCTCCGGAGAGTCGGAGGTCGAAGCTTTGACGGCCGACGGCATCGCAGCAGGCTTCGCAAGGAAGTTCCACCGGTCACGGCGGCAGCAGTGCGCCGCGACAGCCGTCCGCAAGGGCGGCGGAGAGCAGGCTGCTACGGCAGGAGGATCATATGTTGCTGGCATACCGGTTGGTACGACTGATTGAAACGCATGCAGACCGGCTGGCCAAAGGGCTGCTGGTAAAGCTGCAGAATTGTGAGAAGTGCGCGGCATTCAAAAAGGTGCCGTCGCAGGAGTTCGAGCAGCGGGTGTACGAAATCTACGATCACCTGGGCGAATGGCTGTTGGGGAAGAAGGAAGAAGACGTGGCGCGGCGTTATACCGAAATCGGCAAGCGGCGTGAAGCGCAGGGCGTGCCGATGAGCCAGTTGATTTACGCCATCATGCTGACGCGCGAGCACCTGTGGGAATACCTGAAGCACGAAGCGAACGTGGAAAAACCAGTCGAGGTCTTCGGCGAGCTGGAGGTGTTGGAGCTGCTCGACCAGTTCTTCGACCGGGCGATGTACTACGCGACGCAGGGCTACGAAAAAGCGCATGCCGCCAGGCCGGAGAGAGAGCTGACGCATGCCGGACGCTGAGGAAGAGCGCAGGCTGGGAAAACCGGGCTTGCGGAGTGAGGAACCTGCGGCGGCGAGGGCGCTGCCGCGCATCGCCGGCAGCCGCGCATCTGCCACCTGCGGGCCGATGCGGGCGCCGGAGCTACCCGGAGATAAGGAGAAGTCATGCCATTGGCGCGTCGCTTGGTGCAACTGATTGAAATGCACTCCGACCGGCTGGCGGAGACCATGCTGATGAAATTGCAGAGCTGCGAGAAGTGTCCGACATTCAAGAACGTGCCTCGGGAGGAGTTCCGGCAGCGGGTCTACGAGGTGTACGAACACTTGGGTGAATGGCTGACGAGCAAGAAGGAGGAGGACGTAGCGCGACGGTATACCGAGATCGGAGTGCAGCGCAAGCGACAGGGCGTGGTGCTGAGCGAGTTGATGTACGCCATCATTCTTACCCGCGAGCACCTGTGGGACTACCTGCAGCACGAAGCCAACCTGGAGAAGCCGGCGGAGGTCTTTGGCGAACTGGAGATGCTGCAACTGCTGGAACAGTTCTTCGACCGGGCGATGTACTACGCGGCACGGGGATACGAACAGGCGCGCATCGCGCGGGAAAGCGAGAAAGTCCATGTCATGGGACGTTGATTACAAGCGCAAGCTGATGAACGCGGTAGACGCGCTGCGCTGCGTGGAGTCGGGGATGCGGGTGTACATCCACCCGGGATGCGCCGAGCCGGAATCGCTGGTAGAGGCGCTGATGGAGCGGGCGCCATTCGTTCGGGACGTGGAGATCATCCACCTGATGACGATGGGAAGTGCGCCCTATGTCGCGCCGGAGATGGCGGGACACTTCCGCCACAACGCAATGTTCATCGGCGGAAACGTGCGCGAGGCGGTCAACGACGGCCGCGCCGACTACACCCCGGTGTTCCTGAGCGAAATCGAGGGGCTGATCGAGAGCGGACAGATGCGCATTGACGTGGCGCTGATCCATGTGTCGCCGCCGGACTCGCACGGGTACTGCTCGCTGGGCGTGGGCGTGGACACGACGATGACGGCAGTGCGCTGCGCGAAATTCGTGGTGGCGCAGGTGAACGACCAGATGCCGCGCACCTACGGCGACTGCTTTCTGCACATCAACCAGATGAACGCGTTGGTGGAAACGTCGCGGCCGCTCTGCGAAGCGCCGAAGGTGGAGATCACCAACACGCATCGGGCCATCGCACGGCACGTAGCGACGCTTATCGAGGACGGTTCGACGCTGCAAACCGGGATCGGAGGCATCCCGGACGCGGTCCTGCCGTACCTGGCCGACCGCCAGGACCTGGGAGTGCACACGGAGCTGATCAGCGACGGGGTAATCCCGCTGATCGAAGCGGGCGTGCTGACCGGCCGGCGCAAGACGCTGCTGCCGCGCAAGATCGTGGTTTCGTTCGTGCTGGGCAGCAAGCGGCTATTCGAGTACGTCAACGAGAATCCCATCTTTGAATTCCGGCCGAATGCGTTCACCAACGACCCGCTGCAGATTGCGCGCAACGATCGCATGATCGCGATCAACTCGGCGCTGCAGGTTGATTTGACGGGGCAGGTGTGCGCCGACTCCATCGGCACGCAGTTCTACAGCGGGATCGGCGGGCAGGTGGACTTTATCCGCGGGTCATCGCGCTCCAAGGGCGGAAAACCGATCATCGCGCTGCCGGCGACCGCCAAGAACGACACGGTGTCGCGCATTGTGCCGATGCTGGACCCGGGAGCGGGCGTAGTGACCTCGCGGGGCCTGACACGATACGTGGTGACCGAGTTTGGCATTGCCTACCTGCATGGCAAGACGATCCGGGAGCGGGCCCAGGCGCTGATCTCGATCGCGCACCCAAAGTTCCGCGATCAGTTGTTCGAATACTGCGAGGGCACCAAGTGGCTACAGCGGAACCACATGGCGCTGGCGAGCGTGGAGGCGTCTTCGCGGCCCTGATAGCGGGCTTCGGGCTCCGGGCTTCAGGTCAGGAGTGCGGTGTCAGGACGCATTGGTTGAAATTCAGAGTACGAGGTGCGGGATGGCGGCTGTATCGCGCGGTAGCGTGAGGATCAACGTCGAGGAATGCAAGGGCTGTGGCCTTTGCGTGGATTCGTGCCCGCCGAAGTGCCTGGCGCTGGCACCGGAACTGAACGCCTACGGGGCACATCCGGCGCGGTATGCGCGCGCGGCGGAGGCGGTCCATGCGACAACTCTGTAAGGGAAACGTCGCGGTGGTGAAGGGCGCGGTGCTGGCGGGATGCCGAGCCTATTATGGATATCCCATCACACCGGCGAGCGAGATCGCGGAGTACGCCGCGCTCTACATCCCGGAGGTAGGCGGGACGTTCGTGCAGGCGGAGAGCGAGGTCGCGTCCATCAACATGGTGTATGGCGCAGCTTCGACCGGCGTGCGCGTGATGACGGCGTCGTCAGGGCCGGGACTCAGCCTGATGCAGGAAGGAGTTTCCTACCTCTGCGGCTCGGAGCTGCCGTGCGTGATCGTGGACGTGGTGCGCGGCGGGCCGGGACTGGGGAACATTGCGCCGGAGCAGAGCGATTACTTCGCCATGGTCAAGGGCGGCGGACACGGGAACTATCACAACCTGGTGCTGGCGCCGGCGTCGGTGCAGGAGATGGCGGACCTGACCATGCTGGCCTTTGACTTGGCGGACCGCTATCGCAACCCGGTGGTCGTGCTGAGCGATGGTTTTGTCGGGCAAATGATGGAGCCGATTGAGTTGCAAGTCAAAGAAGTCAATCTGCCCGAGAAGCCCTGGGCGGTAAAAGGCACGCCGGAAACGCAGAACAACCTGATCTGTTCCATCTACCTGGAGCCGGACGACCTGGAAAAACACGAGCGCAAACTGGAAGCCAAGTACAAGTTGGCGCAGATGCTGGAGCCGCGGCATGAGACCTACATGACCGACGACGCGGAGATCCTGCTGGTCGGGTACGGGATCGTGTCACGGGTGCTGCGATCGGCGGTGGACGAGGCGCGGGCACAGGGCTTGCGAGCGGGACTATTGAGGCCGATCACGCTGTGGCCGTTCCCGTCGATAGCGCTGGCGGAGACGGCGGCGCGCTGCAAGACGGTGCTGACGGTGGAGATGAGCACCGGACAGATGGTGGAAGACGTAAGGCTGGCAATCAACGGCAAGGTCCCGGTGGAGTTGTATTCGCGGATCGGGGGGAATGTGCCGTCGGTGGAGGAAGTGCACGCCCGCATGCTGGAATGCGCGGGAGCGGAAGTCTAGAAGCAGTGGCCGGTGGTCAGTGGCCAGTGGCTGGAGTCGGTGAATCAGAGCACACGAGTCGAGAAGAAGATCCCCACCCTATCTCGCCAAACCCAGGCGAGATAAGGGTGGGGCAACCGCAATCAAGAGCATTGGCGATTGAGCACACGCGAGAGCGCGTGTGTGACACGGGTAAGGCGGAGGCTTAGGGTGGCTGAATACGAGATTATCCACGAGAAGTCGCCGGTATTTTACGAGCGCTACGAGCGCAAGAACGAGCTGCAGCACCAGACGCACTACTGCCCGGGCTGCGGACACGGAGTGGCGCACAAGCTGATCGCCGAAGCGATCGAAGAGCTGGGGCTGCAGGAGCGGACGATTTTTGTCAGCCCGGTGGGCTGCTCGGTGTTCGCGTACTACTACTTCAACACCGGCAACGTGCAGGCAGCGCACGGGCGCGCGCCGGCGGCGGCGACGGGCATCAAGCGCGCCTGCCCGGACAAGATCGTGATCAGCTACCAGGGCGATGGCGACCTGGCGGCGATCGGGACGGCGGAGATCGTGCACGCGGCCAATCGCGGCGAGAAGATCACCGTCTTCTTCATTAATAACGCGATCTACGGTATGACCGGCGGGCAAATGGCGCCGACGACGATGGTGGGGCAGACCTCCACCACCAGCCCGTGGGGACGGCGGCCGGAGAATGAAGGCTTCCCGCTGCACGTGTCGGAGCTGCTGGCGACGCTGGAAGCGCCGGTGTACATCGAACGGGTGGCGCTGTCGGACAACAAGAACATCATGAAGGCGCGCAAGGCGGTGCGCAAGGCGCTGGAGTTGCAGCGCGACGGCGCCGGGTTCTCGCTGGTGGAAATTCTGTCGCCGTGCCCGACCATATGGAAGAAGGACCCGGTAGAGGCGCGCAAGTGGGTAGCGGAGAAAATGATCCCGCAGTTCCCGCTGGGCGTGTTTCGCGATCGCAGGGTGGAGATCCCAAAAATCGACGTGCCGCAGAAGAGTGTCGCCGAAGCGCTGGAGTTGTGCGAAACCCCGGGCCAGGGACTCGCGCCGCATCATCACGGCAAGCCGTCCACGATCAAGGTGGCCGGGTTCGGCGGGCAGGGCGTGCTGCTGATGGGGATCGTGCTGGCGGAGATGGGCATGCGCGAGGGCCTGGAGGTGAGCTGGCTGCCATCGTACGGGCCGGAGATGCGGAGCGGGAGCGCGCATTGCCATGTGTGCCTCGCCAAGGAGCGCATCGGGTCGCCGCTGGTAGCGCATCCGGAAGTGCTGGTGGCGATGAACGAGCAGTCGCTGCGCAAGTTTGCGCCCACGGTGGCTTCCGGGGGACTGATCCTGTACAACCACGACAGTCTGCCGCAGGATTTTGCGGTCAGTCATGCGCGCGTAATGTGCCTGCCGGCGTCGGAGGTTGCCGACAAGCTGGGGTCGGCGAAGGTGGCGAACGTGATCATGCTGGGCGCGCTGCTGGAAGAGACGGAATGCCTGTCGCCGGAAACGGCGATGGCAGTGATCGAGCAAATGGTAAAGAAGCCGGAATTGCTGAAGCTGAACGGCGAGGCGCTGCACGCCGGGCGCGTCTTCGTGGATCACCAGGTGAGGGTCGGGGCAGTGAGCCAGCCGGACGGGTTTGCGTACTAGCTCTTAGCTGTTAGCTTCTAGCTCTTGGCTAGAACGAATGTCAGCCCGGCGTACGAGGCCGGGCATTTTTGTTGAGGAATTGCCCACCCTGTCTCGCCAACAGCGGGCGAGACAAGGGTGTGGCAACCGCGATTGTCAACATGACTTTGATGGGCTGGGATTCATGAAAGCGGCGCTGCTGGCGAGCCTGCTGGCCGGGCTGGCGACCGGGCTGGGCGGCGTAATGATCGCGCTACTGCCCCGGATAACGCGCCGCATGTACGACACGCTGCTGGGATTCTCGGCGGGCGTGATGCTGGCGGCGGGATCGATCACGCTGCTGTGGCCGGCGCTAACACGAAGTGGAATCGTGCCGGCGGCGCTGGGACTGCTGACGGGCGCGCTGCTGGTATATCTGCTGGAACTCGCCGTGCCGCACCTGGAGCCGCACTTCGCGCCGCAGCTTACCGGGCGAAGCAAGCGATTGGGCCTGCTGATGGCGGCGGCGCTTACGCTGCATCACGTGCCGGAAGGGCTGGCGATTGGCGTCGCGTTCGGCAGCGGGACGAAAGGCCTGGGCGCGATCGTGGCGGTTGCGATTGCATTGCAGAATATCCCCGAGGGATTAGCGGTGGCCATGCCGCTGCGTGCTGCCGGGTTCTCGCGCACGAAGGCGATCGCGTGGGCATCGCTGTCGGGATTGACCGAACCGCTGGCGGCCGCGGTGGGCGTGTGGTTCGCGGGCAAGCTCGATGGCATGATGCCGTTCGGCATGGCGCTGGCGGCGGGTGCGATGATCTTTGTGGCGTCGGACCAGCTTATCCCCGAGAGCCACGCGCAGTCGGATTCCAAGTCGCCCTCGCTGGGACTGATTTCCGGGTTTGTGCTGCTGGCGGTGCTGACGAAAATCGCATTTTAAGCCAAAGGACGGACAGAGAGCGTGGACCGCGAAAAGAAATTCCCATTGCCATGGGCCCGCTTCACCAAACAGCTTGCGGAGTTGCCTCTCGTCGGTCGGGAGGAAGCGATCTCATTCCTGCAGCGGAGTGCCAGCATTCGTGGCGTCGAGGATACATGGAAAGAGAAACGTATCGAGTATGCGGTGATATGCAACTCAGTTGAGGATGTCGCTGACTTCGCATTCCTAAGCGTCGATTACAACGGCGGAAGTGTTTCTAAGTTCGTCGACTCAGCAAGAATTCTCGTTGAAGAACAGACGATCATTGTGCGGCCGGGCCTTCCTCACCTGTTTGCGCGGCATTCGCACCAAGTTGGCGATTCATCCGCTGAATATTGGTTCAGGGCCCTCCGCTTCGGCGAAACTACGTTTGTATGTGACGATGTGATCGCAGGAAGTGAAGGGCTCAGCCGTCGCCGGCGCTAAACGGACAAATCATCCTGACTTCCTTTTGCTCCTTGTTTTGTCTCCGTGTCTCCGTGGTAGATTTTTCTGATTGCCCAGGAGTGTCGAAATGGCTGAGACCGAGAAGTACACGCCGCACAGCTTTGCGGCGACGACCCTGAAGCCGCAGGTGATGGGGCGGCGCGGAGTGGTGGTTGGCGGGCATCCGCTGGTGGTCGAGGCGGGCATGCGCATGCTGCAGAAGGGCGGCAACGCGGTGGATGCGGGTGTGGCGACGGTGTTCGCGGCGGCCGTGGTGGAGCAGGCGAGCTGCGGGCTGGGCGGAGAGGTTCCAATCCTGATCAAGCTGAAAGGCAAGCCAGTGGTGGCGGTCAACGGCACGGGCGTGGCGCCCGCACTGGCGACGGCGGAGTTCTTTCGCAAGCTGCCGGCGGAGGATCCGCGGCGCGGACCGTTCCCGGTCATGATCGCTGGGAAGAACGGAATCATTCCGGCGTACGGCCCGTTGAGCGCGATAGTGCCGGGAATGATTGACGGCCTGCTGGTTGCGCTGAAGGAATGCGGCACGGTGAGTTTCGCGGAGGTCATCCAACCGGCTATCGAGCTGGCGCAAGGATTTCCCGCCGACCAGCGGCTGGCGGGCACGCTCCAGCAACACGAGCCGACGTATTGCAAGTGGCCGACGTCGCAACAGGTGTACAAGCCGAATGGCAAAGCGGTGGAAGAAGGCGCGGTGTGGTCGCAGCCGGAGCTGGAGCGAACGCTGCAAGCGATGGTCAAGGCGGCGAAAAAGGCAAGAAGGCAGGGGCGCGCGGCGACGATTGATGCGGTGCGCGACTATTTCTATCGTGGGCCAATCGCGAAGAAGATCGGCCAGTACTGCGCGGAGAGCGGGTGCCTGTTGCGCGAAAGCGACCTGGCGGCGTTTCGGGCGAAGGTGGAACAACCGCTGAGCACCACCTATCGCGGCGCGGAGGTATACAAGGTCAGCTACTGGAGCCAAGGCCCGGTGTTGCTGCAGAACCTGAACCTGCTGGAAGCATTCGACCTCAGGGGCATGGGGCACAATTCGACGCGGTACGTGCACACCGTGGTCGAGGCGATGAAGCTGGGGTACGCCGATCGCGATGTGTATTACGGAGATCCGGAGCTTAGCAAGATTCCGGAGCAATTGATCTCCAAGGAATATGCCAACCTGCGGCGCGCGCTGATGAGCGCGACGCAGGCTTCGGCGGAGCATCGCGTGGGCGATCCGGAGCGGATGAAGGCGGAGGCGCCGGCGGAATTCGTGCGGGCGCGGCTGCGCGACCGCAATGCGGAGCATCAGGACACGACGTGCGTGAACGTCATCGATCAAGACGGGAACATGTTCTCGGCAACGCCGAGTGGAGCGTGGATTCCGGCGATGATGGCCGCCGACACCGGCATTCCGCTGACACAGCGCGCGCAGGCGTTTGTACTCACCCCGGGACATCCCAACCAGATCGGGCCGCGGAAGAGGCCGCGAATCACGCTGACGCCGACGATTGCGCTCAAGAACGGCGAGCCGTGGCTGGCGTTTTCGACGCCGGGCGCCGACAGCCAGGACCAGACGCTGCTGCAGATTTTCCTGGACGTAATCGAGTTCGGGATGCAGCCGCAGGAAGCAGTCGAGGCAGCCCGATTCAATTCCGTCGCCATGTACAGCTCGTTCGACGATCACGGCGACAACCCGCTGGGATTGCAGATGGAGGGCCGCTTCCCGGACTCGACGCTGGAGGAACTGCGCGCCCTCGGTCACAAGCTGATCGTCGTGGGCGACTGGCAGAACCCAAGTTCGCCGACGATGGTCGAGTACGACGCCGCCCATGGAGTGATCAAGGCGGGCGCCGACGTGAGGGGGCATCGCTGGGCTGCGGGATGCTGAGTGCTTTGGCGATCAGTGATGGGAGCGGATGTAGGGAATCCCAACGGCACCACACGTTGCGGAAGCCAGTCCCGTTACCTGCCAGATTTTGCCATGTTCGAGTAGGAACTACCCATCAGTTTTCCACAGCCTCAGCCTAAGTAATTGAACCTACTACCGTGCCCGTTGGCCCACCAGGTGCAGTGTAACCACGCACTTCTCGTGGTTCGGCCCGCGAGGACTGCTTTCCCCTGGTAGGCGTCTGCCGCGTTGTCCGGGCCCACGCCGAGGAGACTATATGCGGCAACGAGAAGTCCTTTGCATTGATGACGACGATCAGAGCCTGAAGGTCAGAAAGATCCTCCTGGAGACGTTCGACTTCCGTGTGACCACAGCCAGCAGCGGGCGCGAAGGGCTGCAACTGTTGCGTTCTAAGAAAAAAGTAGATGCTGTGGTGGTGGATTACCAAATGCCCGGGATGGATGGCGGCGAAGTGGCGCGCGCGGTAAAGGACTTGCGTCCGGCAATGCCGGTACTGGTGCTGTCGGCGCTGCCGTTGCTGCCGCAAGAAGCGCCGCGCGAGTGTATCGACGCGTTTCTCACCAAGGGCGGTCCGACCAGCAAGCTGGTGCACGAGATCGAGCACATGATCGCGGCTGCGCCGGAATCGGCGAAGGAAAGAATGCGCGCCGTGAGGATGGTCGGAGCGATGTCCGGCATGGTGGCAGAGAAAGTGCGCGGGCTGCTGGGCAAATCGGAAGCGCAGCCGGCGAGGAAAGTCGCGCACGTGCCGGCGAGAAGCAACTAGTGCAGGCTTTTCCCTCCGCAGTGAAAATTCGAGAAAGGTCGGGAAGAAGAGACGGATGCGAGCGCTGATGGGGAGGCGAACTGCACCCCAGGCTTGCCGCGGCACAGGGGAGGAGTCGCTCTATTTCTTAGCCATAGAATATTCGCCGGTGCAGTCCCAGGTGGCGGATTGGTCTGGATTGCCGGCTCCTTTGCAGGTTCCGCTGGCCTTTCCGCCCTTCATTTTGCCCCCGCCTTCCCGCAGAGTCCACTTGTCGCTACCCGCCTGCAAGGCGCCGTTTTTCATGGTGCCCGTCATCTGGTAAGTGTAGAAATTCTTGTCCCCGTTGGCCATGGTTTCAACAAACTCGCCGTGGCCGGTGAATTTGTCGCCATTGACTTCAATAAACTCAGTGCCAACACCGGACTTTCTCTTCACGCCGTCGAACTCGCCTTTGGTGGAGGTGCAGTTGATCTGTTCGACGGAGTAGGCGTGGCCGGGCTTGTCTCCGACGTTGATACTGTGCTGATTGGAAGGCTTGTCGCACTTCCACTGGTTGTCTAACTTGACTTGTGCCAGTCCTGCGCTCGACAAAAGACACACTACACACAGAACCAGCCATAGCTTCTTCATACCTGCCTCCTTGTTTTTCGTAGCAGTGCCGGGACCTGGGTGACTTACTTCTGCATCGGAAAACCTGGGCCAGAATGACTCGTTAAAGGTTTCTAAAGCCCCACGGCGAACGGACCGGGAGGGTGTCCCATCCATAGTTGAAGGTTGAGGGGCGGTTCTCGACCCGGCTCTTGATAGAGTCGGGTTGGAAACTTTCTCAACGAAAGGAGAACCGCCTTGAAGCGAAGCTACCACACCCTCAGCACTTTGGGA
>JAIQFT010000094.1 GCA_020073185.1 Terriglobia bacterium | reverse complement strand
CCGCAGTGCCAAAGCACGACTTGCGGAAGCCCTGGAACAGGCCGCTGCGGAAGCGATCTCGTCGATTACTGCCGACAACGCTGTCGCTTGGTTCCGCCACTGCGGCTACAGGGTACAGCAACCATGAATCCGCTCTAATTGCATTTCCGCGGCTTCCCACGCGGGAAACGGCCGCCGGCGAACAACGCGCAGCCACGCTGGTCCAGCCCCTCGAAAAAAGAAAATGGCGAGCCCTTACTGCGGGTGTACGAGTCCGGGGAGAACCTCTGGTTCGTTCACGACGATTACCAATTCCTGGTGCATCGCAGCGGCCGCGAGGGTTGGGCGCGCTGGCCGAAGCGATTGCCGTTTGAGGAGATGATCCCGTGGGTGCGCGGTCCGCTGCTGGGCTATGTGCTGCGTCTGCAGGGCGCCTGCTCGCTGCATGCCAGCGCCGTCGCGCGCGGTGGGCAGGCCCTGGCATTTGTGGGCGAAGTTGGCGCCGGCAAATCCGCCATGGCGGCTGCGCTCGCTCGCCGCGGTTTTGCCGCCGTCAGCGACGATGTCCTGCGCGTGGAGGCCGGTTCCGGCGGCGCGGTCGTTTACCCCGGATATCCAAATATCTGTCTCTGGCCGGAATCGGTCGCCATGTTGTGCGGCTCCGACGACGCTCTGCCGCGCATCATCCCGGGCTGGAACAAGCGCTTCCTGGATGTCAGCGGCGATGGCCACACCTTTGCCGGCGGGCCGCTGCCGCTGGGCGCGATCTACGTGCTCGCGAATCGAGTCAATGACAAGTCGGCGCCACGCATCGAAAAACTCGCCGGCGATCAGCGCTTGCTCCTGCTGGCCTCGAACGCATACGCCTCGTGGCTGGCGGACGCTGCGGCGCGCGCCCGAGACTTCAAGACGTTCGCTGCCCTGGCGGCCAATGTCCCGATCCGCCGAATTGTTCCTCATGCCAATGCCAGCCAACTTCCCGCGTTGCTCGACATGATCGAACGCGACTTCGATACACTCGTACGCTGAGCCCATCGCGCATGTCATCGTTTGAGAGGAATTCCCCATCGCAGATGAACGCCTGCGCCGCCGCGCGGGTTGGGGTGGAGCCCGTGGCATGCGTGGTGTTGGCGGAGAACCACGATGCGGCGTACTACGCCTGGCGCGATGCCGGCATGCGGCGCCGCACGCTGCTGCACATCGACGCGCATGCCGACATGTTGCAACTGGAAGCCAAAGGCGACATCACCATTGCCAATTTCATTTCGGCCGCGCTGCGGGACGACATCGTTTCTGCGGTGACCTGGGTTGTTCCCGATCCCTCCTGGGATGGGCGCGAGCCTCTCCTGCAGTGCGCTGCGGAGCTGGCCCGAGGCTACCAGGGCGACTCCGGGCCGGTGCGCGCCACGGAGAATGCAATCACCACCACGCTGCGGGAGAAGCCGCTGACCATCGTTCCGCTGGCGCGCTTGCCGGCGATCGAGGAGCCGGTGTTACTGGACATAGACATTGACTTCATGGTGATTCCGCGCGTCCTTGCCGCGGAGCAAGACCGGCACGCGGACCTGCCATGGTGCTGGCCCGAAGACCTTCTGGCGCGGCTGGCGGCGTGCCGCGTGCGTTCCGACCTGGTGACCGTGGTCCATTCCGTCGAGGGCGGGTACACACCGTTGCCGTGGAAGTATCTCGGCGAGGAGCTGCTGCGGCGGCTGAAAGATCCCAACGCGCCGGAAATCAGGGCCATGCGGCTGATCCGCGAAGGAGCAGAGGCAGAAACTCGGGGCGATCCGGCACTCGCGAAGTCGCGATTCACCGAAGCGGCACAGCGCCTGCCGAAGTCAGCGGCACCGCTTTACCGGTTGGCGCGTCTTGCCGGTCAAGGCGAAGAGGCGCAAGCGCTCTATCGGAACGCCTGCCGCTTGGATCCGTCGTATCGCACACCCTTCAGCAGCGCGGGCTTCGTACACCTGGAGAGCCGCGATTGGCAAGCAGCGGAGCGCGAATTTCGAGCGGCGCTGCAACTCGATGCGGAAGACCCGTACGCCACCCTCGGTCTGGCGTCGGTGGCGGCGCAGCAGGAGAACTGGGAGGAGGCGAAAGGCTTGGTGGAAAGTTCTCTCGCCGCCGATCCCAACCTGCTCGATGCGCAACGCCTGCACGGACGCATCCTGGCGCGACTGCAGCGCAACGATGAAGCGCTTGCCGCTTACGAGCGTTCGCTCAAGCTGGCGCTCGCCGGGCAGAAGTCCATTGCCGCCACTATCTACACCCGCACCGCGCAGCCACGCCTGTTCGATCCGCAGTATTCACAAACCATGGGCGAGGCGGCGCAGCTGTACGAGGTGCGCGGCGACCTGGCGCGCGCAGTGCAGTTCTACCGGATGTGCGCCGCCGGCGGCGAAGCGCGAGTGAAGATTCGGCTGCGGCTGGCGCGCGTCTATGCGCGGCAAGCACGGTGGGGAAAACTGCTCGTGCAGCTTGGCTCGGCCGTACGCGCGGCATCCAAGAACATCTTGCAACGTCTGCGACGCGCGGAGCGCGGCTCAAGAGCCTGATTGCCGAACCCAACGCTTCGGTCGCGCCGAACCTTCGCGCCGCGGCCTTCAATACATGGACAGCGTGCCGCGCAGGCGCGCGTTGCGCAGCACCGCGGAGAACATCCAAATGCTCAGCGGCAACAGCAGCGCAGTGACCGCAAGCAGAAGCATGACCGGGCGCGCCACCTCAGGCAGAGTCGCCTTCACCAGCAACACCTCGCGGGTGACGTTGACGACGTACGTCATCGGCAGCAGCTTCGCCATGGTGCGCAGCACCGCGGGCAACGCGCTCACCGGAAACATGCTTCCGGAGAGCAGCCACACCGCAGTGGCAAACAGCCAGATCGCGGCGCTGCCCCTCTGAAAATACAACTGGATGGAAGCGGCAACCAGGCCAAGGCTGACCGTCATCACCGCGATGACCAGCAGCACGATGGCGAACGCCCCGGGGTGCGGGCTGTGCAGCGGCGCGTGAAACAGCGCGCAACCGAATGCGAGATACACGGCGAACATCAGAATGCGGTCGAGGGTCAGCACCGCGGCCGACAGCAGCATCACGGTCAGCGGGCGAGTCGCGGTGGCCATCATCATTTCCATCGTCCCCGAGAGCTGCGCGTCGCGCACGCTGGTGACAAAAGCGTTCATGGACAGGACCGTCAACTGGGTAATGCCGGTGCCGACCAGCAAGAACGGAAAGTAGTCGAAGCCATCCGGGCGGAAGCGATCGCCAATGGCGCGTGCCAGGAAGTACGCGCCCGCAAGTTCGGTTACCAGTGTGAGGGGGAAAGTGACGAGCGTGCCGCGGTAGCGCGACGCGATGAGCAGGTCGCGGCGCACGAAGGCGAGAAATTTCTCAAGCAGTAGCGGCACCCTGAACCTTCCATGGCATGGCGGAACCTGCGTCGGATGCTTGCGCGTCCTGGTGATAGTAACGGCGCAGCTCCTCGACGCTGGTGTCGGACCCAATCTGGCGCCAGGCAGCGAGTTCGCCCCGCCGCAGCACCGCGACGCGATGGCCCACTGCAACCGCCTCTTCGAATCTATGCGTCGCCAGGACGATAGTGGTACCGGCGTCGGCGCTCCGCTTCACCCACCTCCAGAAGGCGGCGGCGGTATCCGGATCGAGGCTATTGGAGGGTTCGTCCAGCAGCAGCAGCGCGGGGTTCTTGAGTAACGCGCGCGAAATACCCAGGCGCTGGTACATGCCGGCGGAAAAGCTCTGCACGAGGCGATGGGCCATCGAGATCAGGCCGGTGGTCTCCAAGGCCTCGCTGACGCGGCGCGCGCGCGCCGAGGCGGGGACTTCGTCGAGCGTGGCGTAGAAGTCAAGGTTCTCGCGCGCGGTCAGCCGCGGGAAAAACGAGCGCTGGCTGGTAACCGCCAGCGCCACTTTTCGAACCACCTGCTCGGGGTGGCGGACGGCGTCGGCGCCATCCACCTGAACGCGGCCGGAGTCGGGCAGAAGCATGGTGCCAATCAGCTTCAGCAACGTCGATTTGCCGCTGCCGTTGGGACCAAGCAGCACAAGCACTTCGCCGCGAGCGGCCGTCAGCGAGACCTGCCGTACCGCCTGGATCGCTGCCTGTGCGCGGCGGAAGTCGAACAGGCCGAGGCGCGGGAGAAACGATTTGCTGACCGAATCTAAGACAAGAATACTCATGCACTGGCCGCGCTGAGCTTAGGAAGCGGATCTCCTCAGCGGCATGTAGCCTGCAACCGCGTTTGCTCCAGCCACGATGCGGCCGTCGCTGATCACCCAGGCATGCGCGTGGAGCGGCCGCTCACCGCCGAGCTGCACACCGACATGGACTTGGGCGGCGTATCCCGCGTTGATCAACATCCGGCGGGCAACGATCGCCTGTGACAGACAAGTAGCGCCCGGAATGAGTGCGGCGGCCTTCTGCACCGACCAGCAGATATCGTCTCGCGACGGGGCGCCCGGCGCGGGTGCGCTCCGTTCGGCAGCATTGCCAGACCACATGCGCGTCATCGAGGAAGCGGGCAGGACGCGCACCGCAAGCGATGCGCCCAGCAGACGCGCCCAGCTCTCCAGCAGAAGACGGCGGCGCGCGGCGGAGAGCTTCGCCAGCTTACTGAGCAGCTTCACGGCGCACCTCCACCAGTCCCGCTTGCGTCAGACGCTGCAGCACGGCTTCCACGTCGCGTTGGCAGGTGGCGCAGTCCACGTCGTACTCGGCAACAATGGCGTCGCAGAGATCGTCGATCCGCCGCGGCTGCTGCAACAACCTCCAGAGGGTAGTACCGACTTCGTTTAATCCGTAATAGAGGCCACTATCGAGATGAAGAATGACGGTGTCGGCATCGAGTTCGCAGGAAAGGTGCCCCGAAGTCGCGACTAGATAGGTGTCGGGAGAAAGCGTCATCATGTGCACGTCTGCTGACGTTTTTGAATGTATCACGATACGCGCGGCGGATTCCCGTGACGGCCTCCCTGGGTTGCGTGCTGGGAACCCGCGCTAGCTGGGACGACCTGCTTGTGCAGCGGCGCCGGCGGTATCTCTCGCCAGGAATGCCCGCCAGATTAGACCGAAGCCGAACAACTCGATGAACCCTACCGTGATGGCCGCGATCATGGAACCGAAAACGAACCGCGTGCGCTGCGAATCGGCCTGCAACAACGACCCATACCAGTCGGCGCCGTTTACCAGCCCCAGTACGACTGCCGTGGCAACCATGGCCGAGAGAATTGCCCACTTGATCGCCGGCGAGAATTGCGGGTGAGGCGCCACATCATCCTGCGGAGCGTGCCTGTACCAGCGCGCGAAACTGAGCGCCACCGCAAGCAGCCCCAGCGCCGTTCCACTGTTCTGCAGCAGGAGATGAAATGGAACTCGCCGGTGTGGAAAAACGATAACCGCGGAACGTAATGTCGGCCAGTGGATGACCGCCCAGCCATCGGGGTGGGTGAATGCGTCCCAGAACAGGTGTGTTGCTATCCCGATTGCCAGCGATACCATAACCAACAGCAACCGCGACGGCGGCCACCACCGGAATCGCCGCGCCGGACCGACCATCCGCGCCTGCATGCCGCGCGGCAACAGCGAAATCACCGGCCACTTCACCAGCTCGTGAAAGATGATCAGCACCGCCAGGGCAAGCGGAAACGTGAAGGTAATTACACCCGGGAAGGAGTGGGACACGGACCGGACCAGCGCGAAGAAGTATTCAAAATCCGGCGCCATGCTGCCGACCACGAGAGCCGAGAAAACCAGTCGCCAGCGGCGCAGCGGCAGCACCGCCGCAGGATGCGAAAAAGTAAGAGGCACGAAAGAATTGTACCCCGAAACCCCGGGTACGGCGACGCGCCTATGGTGCACGAACTACCGGGTCACGGCCGCTCGAAGCGATGTTTTATGCTTCGGCGAAAGTCAATTTCTTGCGCGATGCCGGGCACCAATACGAGGCAGCCGAGCAGGACAATCGCCAGACCGGCCTGCCAATCTTGCGGAAATGTGTACTTATCATCCACTGCCCCCTAAACAAGCATCCCAGCAGCGACAGGCGGCGCATCTTGGCGTTCACCTTTGCAGCGTTCGTTTGGCAGTCTAAGAATGCGCAGTCTGGCTATGTGCGGTAGGGCTCCGGTCGCGTTTAGTTGTGGGGGGACTCGACGAAAACGCGGCTCGGAGCCCCTTCATTCTCAGGGCGAGAATGCTTGCGCATAGTGTACCTCGCGGGGAAGCCAGGAAGTAGCAAATGAAGAAATAAAATCCTGCGTGCGCTTCCGGCCTACCGCCTCCAGCCATCAACCATTGACCTATCAAGATCGACCGGGAAAAGCAGGAGGGTACCCCGAGCTACATGCCGTCGTAATTCGGCCCGCCGCCGCCCTCGGGTGGAACCCAGGTGATGATCTCGTAGGGATCCATGATGTCGCAGGTCTTGCAGTGCACGCAGTTCGACGGGTTGAGGTGGATCTGCTTGCCGTTGGGGAGGTCGCTGGCATCCACCATCTCGTAAACGTTGGCCGGGCAGAAGTGCTGGCAGGGGTTACCGAACTCGGTGACGCAACGGGTATTGCAGAGGTTGGTGTCGTGAATCACCAGGTGAGCGGGTTGGTCTTCCTCGTGCTTGGTACCGGAGTGATAGAGGTCGGTAAGCTTGTCGAAAGTCAGTTTGCCGTCGCCCTTGGCATTGCCGAGCAGGCCGGCTTCGGCGCCGCCGTCGTTCGGCAGGGTAGCCAGTTTTTTCAGACGGCGATGCCCGGCTTCGCACCCGTATTTTTCGTGCAGGCCGCGTCCGCCGCTGACCTGCTGGATGGCGGCGTGGACCATGCCGTGCCAGAAGCCGTGCTCGAAGCCTTGATGGAAATTGCGCACCGGCCAGAGCTCCTGCTTGATCCAGCTTTTTTCCACCCGGCTGGCGTAGAGATTGAGCGTGTTCTTGCTGAAGTTGTTGGTGGACATTGCGTCCATCACGGTTTCCGCCGCCAGCATGCCACTCTTGATCGCCAGGTGAACGCCCTTCAACCGCTGTGAGTTCAGGAAGCCGGCGGAGTCGCCGAGGATCATCCAGCCATCGCCGGCAACCGGCGGAATCGCCCACCATCCGCCGTAGGGCAGCGACTTAGCGCCGTAGCGCACCATGCGTCCGCCCTCGAGCAGCCTGGCACTAAACGGATGCTTCTTGAATTCCTGCAGCACGCGCTGCGGGTCGAGGCGCGGGTCGGGATAGTCAAGGCCCGTGACGAAGCCGAGCGATACGACGTTGTCCTTGCCGCCGTAGATCCAGGCGCCGCCATACTCGCGCGAGGTCAGCGGCCAACCCATCGTGTAGATGACCTCGCCTGGCGCGATCCGCCCCGCGGGCACTTCCCACAGTTCTTTCACCCCGACCCCGTAGGTCTGCGGATTGCCGTCCTTGTCGAGTTGGAACCGGGCGATGAGCTGCTTGGTAAGGGAGCCGCGCGTGCCCTCGGCAAGAATGACGACTTTCGCCTTCAGGTCGTATCCGGGCTCGAAGTTCCCTTTCTGCTGACCGGTCTTGTCCACGCCCTTGTCATCGGTTCGAACGCCGACAACATGATCGCCTTCGATCAGCAACTCCGAGCCGGCAAACCCGGTGAAAATGGTGATGCCGGTGGCCTCGACTTTTTCGCCCATCCACTTGGCGAAGCGGTTGAGCGAGATCACGTAGTTACCGTGGTCGCGCATTGGCGGCGGGGTGATCGGGAACTTGAATTTGCCGGTCTTGGTCAGGAAGTAAACCGCTTCTTTCGTGACCGGCGCGTCCAGCGGAGCTTCTTTTTCGAAGTCGGGAAGCAGTTCGCGCATGGAGCGCGGATCGAGCAGCGCGCCGGAGAGACAATGCTGCCCGATCTCACGCGCCTTCTCGAGAACGTAGATGTTCTCCTTGCTGAGCTGCGCATCCGGATGTTTCGCATTGTGTTCGTCAATGAGTTGAGAGAGCCGGAGGGCACAGGCCAAGCCGGCGGGCCCTCCGCCGACGATGACGACATCGGCCTCCATTTGGGGGCGCTCGATGCCTTCGAGAGGATTGCGGAACGTGATCATCTTGTGAAGCTGCTCAGACCGATGATGGAGTGGCGCCTAAATTTTGTGCGAAGTTTTTCATCCGCAGTTACGAAAGCGCAACTCGCCTGCTCCGCCAAAGCAATGTAGAAACAGTCATAGATCGGATGATGCTCCCTGATTGCGATGTTCATGGCTGCACCGGCCAGCGCTGCAGATGGATGAAGAAGCACTCCCAGCGCAAGGAAATCGGTGAATGCCTCGCGGGCCTCACGAGCTGTGATCTGCCTCCGGATTTCGCAGCGTTTCCACAGTGCATTGCCGACCTCAGCCACAATGAGATCGGGGGCGATGAGTGACGAAGATCCGTCGCGATGACTCGCAATTAATGCATCGGCTGGAGCGCTGTCGGTTTCCGCAAGTAAGGACTTCAGCACCGCGCTGGCGTCGATCACGTACCGCAATCTTCACCTGTCCCGATCTTCGCGGACTAGATCAACAGAGTCGTCGAGCAGGCCAACGCGCTTGCGGATGCGTTCGCGGCG
>JAIQFT010000093.1 GCA_020073185.1 Terriglobia bacterium | reverse complement strand
TGCGCAATCCAGATGTCCTCTTGCTTCTCCCGCTGCTTGCGCGTCCCCATCGACATGCGCGACATTCTACGAACTATGCCTGTGGATACTTCAGTACTTTCCGCTCACGAATCCAGACTTGCACCACGGGCTGCTAGGTTTCGACCCGAGTTTCGCGACATAGCGTCACCGTTCCTCCTTCCGTCCAACCGGGGCCGCTTTCGCATTGGACCGTTTGTTCCACCCATGGAAGCGCGAGAAGTCGCCCGCGTTCCAAGCCTCGCGGAGTCCAGGGGTGCTCAGATCCCAGTCGGGGCGGATCTCACGCGTTACGGCGCGCAGGTCGCGCCAGAGGTCGACGACCGACGGTCGGCCCCAGAACCAGTAGCCGTTGTAGATGCTGTGGATCACGAGGCCGGGCTTGAGCACGAGCGTGTGCGGGATCATCGGATTGTTCTCGGGGTCGGTGTACTCCTGAATGTCGAGGTCCTTCTGAACCGTTCGGTCAGGGTCGGAGAGGAAAGTCCACTGGGCGCCGACTGACGCCCGGAACTCCTGGAGCGTGTGGTGGTCATCGGTGGAGATCGTGGCGATCTGGGTGTAGGCCACGGCGACCTTTGGGTAGAACGCGGCGAGCTCCAGATGCTGCCGGTGCTCCTTCGGGCAGTAGTGGCCGCGCGCGAGCGTGAGGATCAGCGGGTCATCGCCCTGCAGGTCGCTGAGCCTGCGCAGTGTGCTAGTGTGATCGGGCAGCTCGTAGTCGGGAAAGGTGCCTCCGGGCACGATGTCAGAGCGCATGATTCGACTCCTTCGGTGGGAATAGCATGGGTGTCGCTCACAACTTCGATTACGTTTTTAAAGACAACGCGGCCCCCTCACCAGGGTATCCAACAATCGCTGTTCAAAGACTCGACTACGCCAAAAAAAATGTGCGAATCCTGCCGGCGGTCGGCGGTCCCACGAGGTGCTTCCTCCTGGAGACAGAGCGAGCCGCGTAAACAAGGGCAAAGCAGAGCGACATGGCTCGACTAGTATCGGTGAACGTCGGACTCCCGCGCGACATCGAGTGGAAGGGTCGCACAGTGCACACCGGGATCTGGAAGGATCCGGTGCGTGGCCGCTGTCGCGCCGGCCGGTTAAATCTAGATGGAGACGGCCAGGGCGATCTGGCCGGGCACGGGGGTGAGCAGCGAGCCGTGTTCGTCTACCAGATCGAATCGTATCGCTATTGGCAGGAGCGGCTGAAGAGGACCGACTTCATCTACGGACAGTTCGGCGAGAACTTCACGATCGAAGGATTGCCCGACGATGCTGTATGCATCGGCGACCGTTATCAGATCGGCAGCGCACTGTTCGAGGTCACTCAACCCCGCGTCACCTGCTATCGCGTTGGCATTCGGATGAACGAGCCCCGGATGCCGGCATTGCTGACATCCAGTGGACGGCCGGGGTTCTACTTCCGCGTGCTGCAGGAAGGCGAAGCAGGCGCCGGCGACGAAATCATAAAGGTGGAAGAGGCGGAGGAGCGCATGACCGTCGCAGAGATCAACGCGCTCCTCTATTTGCCCAATCATGCACGTGATCAACTGGAGCGGGCACTGCGGATCAAAGCACTTTCAACGGGATGGCACTCCTCGTTTGAGGCGTTACTGCAGAGCCAAACGACTGCCGCGGGGACTGGGAACGCAGGGCTCGCGCCGGCAGCAGCTGCGCATCCGGTTGCACCAGGATTCCGGCCGCTCGCGGTGACGGCAATCGATCACGAGTCCGTAGATGTGCTCTCGCTGACGATGCAGAACCCGGACGGTCATCCGCTGCCAACCGCACTGCCTGGCCAGTACGTGGTTGTGCGTCTTCAGCGGACCGCCGGCGGCTCGCCACTTCTCTTTCGCAGCTACTCGCTATCGGGCCCCATCTCGACGGAGCGCTATCGCATCAGCGTGAAGATCGAGCCGAATGGGGCGGCTGGAACCTACCTGCGGAAGCATATCCGGGTAGGCGATACTCTCGACGTTAGCTCGCCCCGCGGGAGTTTCATTCTGCAGTCCGGAGAGCGGCCGGTGGTGTTGCTCAGCGCGGGAATTGGGGCGACGCCGGTTCTGGCGATGCTGCACGCACTGGCGTCGGCCCGCTCAACAAGGCAGGTCTTGTGGCTGCACGCGGCTCGCGATCAGCAGCATCATCCCTTCGCCGCCGAAGTCCGCCGCCTTATGCTCGCGCTCACGCACGGCCGCAGCTATGTTTGTTACAGCAGGCCTGCCCCGCGCGACAAGATGGGTGAGGATTTCGACGCTGCCGGTCACCTGTCGCGATCGGTCTTCGACGAACTCGGCGTCCCACGAGAGGCGGACGTTTACCTCTGCGGACCGACGCGCTTCATGGCAGACATGAAAGAGGCGCTCGCAACCTTGGGTGTGGCGCCGGAGCGGATTCACGTCGAAATCTTCAACGGCAGCGACTCGAGGACCCCTGGTGTCGTCGGCGCAGCGACGCGAGCTCCGCATCTGCCCAAGGACGACGCCAACACCGGTCCGCTGGTATCGTTCGCGCGTAGCGGCATCGCCGCACACTGGAAGGCATCGGTGTATCAAAGTATTTTGGAACTTGCCGAGGCGTGCGATGTCCCGGTACGTTGGTCGTGCCGCACCGGTGTTTGTCACAGCTGTGAGAGCGGGTTGGTTTCAGGGGCGGTCGTCTACGGACCGGAGCCGCTCGAAAAGCCCGCTGACGGCAACCTTCTCGTTTGCTGCGCCCAACCGACTCGCGACGTCGTCATCGATTTGTGACTGACCGATATTCGATTTCTGAGGCGGACCCGATCCTTCACAGTACCTCCCTCTGCCTGGGAATTCTCGCAGTCTTGTTGATCGTCAATCTGCGCGGGGTGTGCGAGGCCGGAGCGGTGTTCATGGTGCCTACCTGCTTATTTCTGGCCTCTCTGGGAAGCGTGACTGTGATCGGCTCATACTTAGGTCCGCTGCTGCGATGACGGGAGCACGATCTGTAACGTCCATAATTACCGGCGTGAGACTCGTGCCGAAGTCAGAGCGCAACCGATCCCCGTCCTGCGTCTTGCGGACAGTTGCGAAGACTCTTACGCTGCGCGGTGCAGTTTGAACTGTAACCCTTTTCGATAAAGGCCATCGCTGCCCACATCAAACACTCGGTTGAAGCGGGCACGATAGTTCTCCAGCGCCGCGCTCGCGGCTAGTTCCATCAACTGTTCCTCCGAAAAATGACTGCGCAGTTCGGCATAAATCTCATCGGTGATGTTCGATGGCGTGTCCGACATTGCGTCCGCCATGCGCAAAAGGACGACCTCCGAGGGCACAAAGCCCTCAAATTGTCCTCCGCGGATCGTGGCGATCTCTTCGTCGTTCAAACCGTACATTCTGCCGCCGGCAGAATTCGCGTCGATTCAAAACGGGCACCCCACGCGGACCGCCGTTCGCAATGTCGCCAGAGCGCGCAGGCGTGGAGGGACTTTTGCTTTTTGGCCCAGAAGCCATTCCCCCAGAATGCTGAACCAGAATAAACGTGGCACTCGCGCCTGGATCTTTTGCGGGGGGAGATCCCGACCTAGCATCTTTCGCACTTTCTTGAACACCTGGCGCATTAAGAAGGATGTCTGCTGCGGATCAATTCCCTCGATTCTCGCCATATCTGGTCCCTTCCTTTTCGTATGTGATGCTGACCACCGGGATGGTGATTCGTCGTCGAGCAATTTGGAGCACATGCGCTCCGTCGAGTTGAAAGTGTCATCTCAACCCGGGAAGCGCGCGGCCGAAACGCAATGAGCGGGAGCTGTCTGACCAGCTGCCGCCGATCCTTTTCTCCGCCACGATATTGCCACCCGAGCAGCCAGCTAAACCCACGCCGAACTATCGGCGCGATGAATCGATTTCGGTACTCGTAAGCTTGGATCACCCTCATTGCTTCCTTCTTCCTCTCCCAGAAAGCGATGCGATGCGACGAAATGCTGCGAGCCGACTGTCACTTCCTCGCCGGGCTTGGCCTCAATGTTGCGAAGCCAGTCACAATCGGGACTAAAACCATTCGCAACGACAACCTCGGGAACCTGCTTTCGGTACTCGACGACTTCGAGGACGGTCTGATGGCGTCGGCCGGTACGCCGGCCGATGTGAGTCAAAAGCAGGCAGCGGTGGCCGAACAACCAGCCCAGCCCCCAGCGGTAGAGGTATACGGGTGCTCGAAAGAGATACCACGACACGCTCTTTCTCCTAATCGCGGCCATGCCGGATTTCCTCCTTCCAAGAACTCCTTTCGCCAATCGTGGCTCGAATCTGTTTACGCGCTTCACATTCGGTTGGTGCGCAGGAGGATTCGGCACCTTCAGCAGGTTGTATTCACTCGCCATGGAACCGTGAGAATTCACGCCGGCTCTGGCCATCAAGGACCTTCCCCATCGATTGCGCAAATCTGGTCAATCGTCGAGGGCTGCGATCTTCAGTCGGCCGAGACGAGCCGGCTCTGCAATCACGTCCATCGCGATGATCTTTCCGCTCTTGACCGTACACCGAATTGCCATGAGCAGCCGCCCACGCGGAGCCACGACGATTCCCACGGATTCGTCTACAAGAGCCGCTCGTGCGAAACGAGCTCGATCCGCATGGGTGAGCGCCTCGTTGGCAACCGCTGCGGCGCCGCGGATTTCTCTGGCTTCGACCGAAGGCACGGCAACGTGGTCCGCGCGGCGTACAACCTCCGGATCGAGCACGGCGAGAATCCCGTCAAGATCACCGGCCCGCAATGCCGCGAGAAACGCATCGACAACTGTTCGCTCTTGAGATGTTCGAACCTCGGAGAGCTTGGTCCTTCCTTGCACTCGGCGGCGCGCGCGGCTTGCAAGCTGCCTCGCTGCGGCCGGCGAGCGCCCTACGGATCGAGTTGTTGCAGACCAAGAAAAGCCGTACTGGATGTGGACCGTTATTTGAGCGCCGTAGACACGACGGCCGGCAGCTTCGGTCACCGTGAATTCGACCGAACACGGTCCGGCTTCACCTACGGGGACAAACTGGTCCACCGGTCCATTCCCACCAACAAGCGGAGAGGCAAACAATAAGGCAACGGCGATCAGCGCTGCAAACTGGGCCCGCAGTCGACCGCGCGCGAACCAATGCCTCGGTTCGGCATATAGCCGGGTCGCCAGCGAATTTGAAACTCAAGCTACTCGAGACATTTCAGTGGTTGTGAGTCCTATAGGCACAATGAAATGGCTGGCCAAAAGGTATTCGTAAAGGTAGCGCAATGGTCTGGGAGGTTTGAGCGAGTCCGCCAGAACCGTGCCCCGAACATCAGCCCATTCCCATCCGGTCGCATTCAGTTTCTTAATCCGCTCACGAACGGTCGACGCCGCCATCGGGTAGGCGTAGATCCGAACATTTTGGGAAAACAACAGAGATACGGCCTTCAAAGTGCTCCCGCCCAAATGCCGATAATCGTCTTCAAAGACTCGCAATAAGACGGAAATCCCCACTACAAATCGAATTGGCAACGAAGTAAATCGTTGGATGATGGCGCTCATCTTGTAGATCTCGCGAGCTTGAACGAGCAGTATCCCGTATCCAAGATCGTAGAGCGCCTGCATCTTCACCAACATTCTGGAGATTTCGTGATCCGATCCGCCATTCACGCTCGGAGGTATTGTGAGGCAAAACAGTCCCACAAAGTCTTCGCCCGACTGTTCGTGCTCCTGCCCCAGGTTACGTAATGCTGTAGCCATCATTTGGCCATGAGGAGTGGATGGGCTATCGAATACTCCGGGGGCCAGTACAACCGCTTTCTTATGCAAAGCTTCGATAAACGGAACGAAACCTCGTTCCCTGGAGCAAATGACTGCCTCACTAAAACGATTTGTGACTAGAAGGACATGCAAATTCCACGCACTCCATTTCCCAGAGGAGTCGTTGTCGAAAACGGGACCGCGCACTTCAACGTAGTCGATTTCCATGCGATCAGGAGCGACAAGATGAGCAATTCCGCTGAGGAGTGTCTCTGGATCTGAACGTTCGTGGAACGCGGCATATAGTAAATTGACTCCAATGATCCCTAGAGCTTCCTGCTCCTGAATGCTCGTCGAGTCCAAAAGGTTCACATGCAAGATGACATCGTTAGGCGGAGCACCAGGCTGATCCTGGAACCGTAGTCCTATCCAGCCGTGCGGCAAATTTGTGCCGGCATAGTTTCTTGCCGCCACCGTATCGACGAAGGAGAAGAACCTCGTTTTCTCTCCACGCGTCAGTTGAATCTGCAGCAGCAACTGTGTCCACTCCTTTTCAAGCATTGCGCGTAGCCGCTCAACCGAGACGTAACGTGATCCACTACCGTAAATCTCGTCACTGACTTCCTTGTCATAAGCGGATATTGTCTTCGCTACGGTTGCCGATGCACCTCCAACCTGAAGGAACCATCGCGCCACCTCCTGCCCAGCACCGATCTCTGCAAATGAGCCAAAGACCGAGGCTTCCAGATTGATCGAGAGAGCTTTGTGATGAGTGTCGAGACTGTCTTTGCCTTCCATTTTGTCCCCCAGCGATTCACTCAGCGAGAGAAGTCGCATCACGAGAGTTAGAGCCTGTAACAAAACCCTTCGATGTCGGCGTCGCCAGCGTTCAACCAGGCATTGCCGCAGCCTGATACACGCCGCACCACGAATTTCACTTTCCTCACGCCCGACAGGTCGGCGTTGACTTGATCCGCATGCGTGGCGGTGAGGCCGTGAGGCAAGCCCGGATAATAGATTTCCTTCGCCCCCTTGATGAGCCTGGCCGATTTCTTCGCTGAATCCTTGACCGGCACGATCTGGTCGTCCTCACCGTGCATGACCAGCGTGGGTACATCGAACTTCTTTAGGTCCTCGGTGAAGTCGGTCTCGGAGAAGGCCTTGATGCTCTCGTAAGCGTTCAGAAGGCCTGCTTGCATGCTCCAAAGCCAGAATTGGTCCAGCGTTCCCTGCGAGACCTTCGCGCCCGGCCGATTGGCGCCGTAGAACATTACGGCAAGGTCTTTATAAAACTGCGAGCGGTCCTCAGTCAGGCTACTGCGCAATCCGTCAAACACTTCGATCGGGAGCCCCTCGGGGTTGGCAGCGGACTTCACCATGATTGGCGGCACAGCGGCGATCAGGACAGCCGCGGCCACCCTCTTCGCGCCATGGCGTCCAATGTAACGTGCAACTTCGCCTCCGCCCGTGGAGTGACCCACCAGGGTAACTTCATTGAGATCAAGCGCCTCAATGACAGCTGCCAGATCGTCGGCGTATCCATTCATGTCGTTACCGGACCAGGCTTGGCTCGAGCGGCCGTGGCCACGCCGGTCGTGGGCGACCACGCGAAAGCCATTCTGGGCGAGGAAAAGCAGTTGGCCGTCCCATGCATCGGAACTCAGCGGCCATCCGTGCGACAACGTGACGACCGGGCCCTTACCCCAGTCTTTGTAGTAGATTGTCGTGCCATCCTTCACTGTGATCGTGCTCATTTGAATTTTCTCCCTAGTGCGGTCCACTCGCATCTTCTGGCTTTTACTTGGCAGGTACGAGCACCGGAGCGCCTTTGGTTTTCACAAGAAACACGAGGAATTTCGCCGGTTTGGTTTTACTTGCGTTCCGCCCAACGATGTGAACATCATTCGGGCCTTCGTAGAAGGTCTGACCAGGTGTCAGAGTCGTTTCTTTTCCGCCTCTCACCTGCATCACGATCGAGCCTTCCAGCACATAAACAAACGCATATGCATTGTGGCGATGTATGGGGTCCGAACTGCCCGGCGGATATTCCACGGTGATCATCAAACCTTCTTTGCCTGGAAGCTCTTTCAGGTCATTCGACATGAGCTGCGTTACCTTAGCCTCCTGTGCTACCACCGCGCCGGACATGAGACATGCCAGCGCCACAATTACTCTTGCGAACGCCATAAATGAACCTTTCGCTTGAACGACGCCATTTCGATACGTCGACGCCATTTTCGATACGTCGCGGGTATTGGTCGCTACCCCGCCGTTACGCGTAGTGCCGCACGAGTTCCCGGCCAATCTTCACGCAGCCGACCTTTGTGCTGCGGACTGAGTCAGCCAGGTTTCGAAACGGGTCTCGCCGAGTCGTGCGTTGTTGCCCGGAACTAGTGTTTTCTCGCTGAGTTTCGCTCCAGCGTAACGCGCGTTTGGATCAGCGATGACTTCGCGGGGATCTTTGAGTGCGGCCAAGCGCCGCCGAACTAGATCATCGAGGCGAAATTGTTCCGGACCCGCTATTTCGACCGTGCCATTGAGCGGCGGGCCTACCGTGACCCTGGCCACGCCACTCGCGACATCCTCGGCAGCCATCGGCTGCCTTGAGGAACTCGAAGAACTGGGTCGCTTGCACGATCGAATAAGGAATCGATGAGGCTTTGATCAGTTTCTCCTGAGCGATCTTGGCGCGGAAGAAACCGCTTTCGGACAGCCGCTCGGTGCCTACGACCGACAACGCAACGTGATGTCTAACGCCTGCGGCCGCTTCATAGGTAAGGAGATTACGGGTTGATGTCTCGAAGAACTTCAGCACTGCTGCGTCCTCCCAGGAGGGAGAGTTCGTTACGTCAACCGCCACCGAAGCACCTTTCAGCACTTCGGCCAGTCCCTCGCCCGTGACAGTGTTGACCCCCAAACTGGGTGATGCCGCCACCGCCTCGTGCCCGTGCTCACGAAGCTTGTTGACAAGCTTGGATCCAATGAGTCCGGTACCACCGATCACTACGATTTTCATAATTGTCTCCTTCATTTTCGACCGGCGCATTTCACAACTGCCGGAGGGGCTAGATTCGAGCCGCGATTCCGTTGGTGCTGGATGCCGTGATGGGGTCGGAAGGTTGCCCCCAAACCGAGTGTCCCTCCTCCTGCATTACCTCGATGCTATCCAGAAGTAATCCCACTCTCATGCCGGTGGGATTAGTACTGGGAAGCCGGCTTGTGGAACTCGATTGGCTGTGGCGACTGTCAAGGGCGTCCAAGGTTCCTGGAGCACGGGCTAATCGGAAGGTACGCGAGTGGGAACCACATCAGGGATTGCCCAGCACAATTCCCTTGGCCGCAGCCTGATACGCGCCGCACCACAAAGCCGCCAGGCTTGTCAGGATGGCGGCTTCGCAGCGCTTGCAGATTGCGCGGCCGTGGATCCGCTCGCCGGACTGCGGGTATTCGCAGATCACCTCGTCGCAATAAATCTCATGTTCCGCATCCTGATCGCCCACAGCCGATGCGCCCAGTGCCGGTCCAGAGCCGTGCGGATTTTGCCGACCGTCCATACCCTGACCCTGTGTTGCAAGTGTCCCGGCTGACCAAGAGCAGGATTTGGGCCATTTCCCCGTAGGTCGCAGATCACGGCGTCAAGCGGCAAGGCAGTCACGAGCAACCACGAAATTCCGTCTGGCAACGCAATTTCGTTGTCCGTCATCAGACAAACGGGCCGTGCTCAACTCTCAAAGATCAAATCAACCAAGAGCTGCTGCAATTCTTCAGGCGAGCCGATCGAGCCGCAGCGTAAGGAGGCCAGCGCCGTAGCGACGCGGCTTAGCACAACTCGGGTGCTTAACGGGTGGGGTGACAATTGATGAGACACAAGCTCACGACTGGTAACAGCGATCAGAGGAACGCCAAGATCGGCAGACGTCTGGCATCCGTCTTGTTTTTGCTTTTTGTTCCCCTCTTAGTCAACGGCCAAATCAATCAAGCTTCGCCGGGACTCAGCAGCGTCCCCAGTGGCCCGGCAACACATGAGAGCATTCACCTCACGCTCCGCGACGCCATCAACATGGCGGCTCGTTACAACCTCAGCGGAATCGAGAGCGGAGAGAACGCGCGTGCGGCGCGCGGCCAGCGGCTTCAGGCTTTGAGCCGCCTGCTGCCGCAAGTGAGCGCAGGCGCAGCGGAGAACGTCGAACAGCTCAGTACCTCAGCGCTCGGCATCAAGTTGCCGTCCATTCCATCTGTGACCGGACCTTTTAGTTTCAGCACCGCACAAGCCAGCGTGAACCAGACCCTGTTCAGTTTCGAATCCATCCAGCGATTCCGAGCGGCACGGACGGCTGAACAGGCGGCGCGGCTGAGCTACAACGATGCGTTGGACGTGATCACGCTGGTGGTGGGCAATGCCTACCTGCAAGTCATTGAAACCACTTCGCGCATCGAGGCCGCGGAAGCGCAGGTACGAAATGCGCAAGCGGTCTACGACCAGGCCAGCGAGGAGTTCCACGCCGGTACCAGCCCCAAGATTGATCTCACGCGCAGCTCCGTGCAACTCCACACGGAACAATACAGGCTCAGTGTCGCGCGGAATGATTTTGCCGTCGCCAAGCTGGATCTCGCGCGAGGAATCGGCTTGCCGCTCGGCCAGGCGTTCGAGATCGGCGATCGCATCCCTTATGCCGACCTTGAGCCGCCAACAGTGGAACAGGCGTTGAAGACCGCCTATGCATCGCGGAGCGACTTTCGCGCCGCCCTCAGCTTTGTGAAATCGGCGCAACAAGAGTTGTCCGCCATTCGCGGCGAGCGTTATCCCGTGGTAGCGGCAACCGGCGCCTATGGAGTGCAGGGACCGGCATTTGGCCATTCCCACGGCATTTTCGATTTCCAGGCCGTCGTCAGTGTCCCGCTGTTTACCGGGAGGCGGATCGAAGGAAATGTGACAAGTGCAGAAGCTGCGCTGACACAGCGCAAAGCGGAAGCTGAAAACCTGCGCGGGCAGATCGATTATGACGTTCGCAAGGCGTATTTGAACCTGCAAGCAGCGAAAGAGCAAGTGGCGGTTGCCAGTCAAAACGTTGACCTGGCCAACGAAAACCTTGCCCGCTCCAAGGAACGATTCGCAGCCGGAGTGACCGACAGCGTCGAGGTGGTGCAGGCGCAACAATCACTATCACGCGCAAACGACCAATACATCGCCAGTCTGTACAGCCATAATTCGGCGAAGTTGGAACTGGCGCGTGCGTTGGGCGTCGCCAGGACGAACTACAGTCAATATCTGACCGCTCGGTAACGTTGTCGCTCGGGAGATGGATCCACGATGAGCGCAGAACACAACCCGCTTGGCTCAGTAACTCAGGAAAAGGTAGTCGGGACTGCGGCGCCAGCCCAAAGTCCAGCTCCGGTACGCCCGGTTCCACGTCGTTATCTGCGCTCCAAGCACCGCGGGCTGATCATTGCTCTCGCTGCGTTAATCGCGGTGGCTGCCAGCCTGGTTTTGTGGCGCTATTTCAGCGGCTATGAATCGACCGATGATGCTCAGGTCGATGTCCATCTTTATCCAGTCAGCGCGCGCATTTCCGGCTACGTGATCAAGGTCAACGTCAACGACAACCAATACGTAGAAAAGGGAACGGTGCTGGTGGAGATCGATCCCAAGGATTACCAGGTAGCAGTCGATAAGGCGCGCGCCGATCTCGCCAATGCCGAAGCGACGGCAAACGCTCTCAACATTGCTGTTCCCATTACGTCTGTGAACACGGCGAGTCAGTTGACATCGGCCGCGTCCGACATAGAGAACGCCCGCGCCGGAATCATCGCGGCGGAGAAACAACTCGCCGCGGCGCATGCTCAGGTAGAGCAGGCCGAGGCGAACAATGTAAAAGCACAGGACGACCTCCGCCGATACAGGCGGCTGGTGGAAAAGCAAAATGTCTCCGAGCAGACTTATGATCAGGCGCTCGCTGCCGCCAAGGCAAACACCGCCAGTGTGGCCGCCGCTCGCGCCAGTGCAGCCGCGGCGGAGCAGGCGGTCCAGCAGGCAAAGGATCGCCTAGTCCAGGCTGAGGCGTCTCATCGCACTGCACAGACAGGACCGCAGCAAGTCGCATCGGCCCGCGCTCGCGCCCTCTCCGCTGTCGCCGACGTTCAACAAAAGCGCGCTGCTCTGGAGCAGGCCGAGCTGAACCTGCAATACACGAAGATCGTCGCGCCGGTCAGCGGTGAGGTGAACAAGAGCGTCGTTGTAGGCATGAACGTTCAGGCCGGCCAGCAACTGCTGAACATCGTTCCCCTGGATGAAGTCTGGATCACGGCTAATTTCAAAGAAACTCAGCTCAGGCGCATGCGGCCTGGGCAAAGGGTTGAACTCGAAGTCGATTCCAGTGGTCGCACTTACAAGGGGCGCGTTGACAGCATTGCCGGGGCGACAGGTCCTTTGTTCAGCGTCCTTCCGCCCGAAAACGCCACCGGCAACTACGTCAAGATCGTGCAGAGAATTCCTGTCAAGATTGTTCTTGACCCCGGGGAGAACCGTGACCACCTTCTCCGGCCTGGCATGAGCGTCGAACCGAAGGTGTATCTGAGATGAGCTCCGACGCCAATGTTCTTGCCGCAGAGCAGGCCGTCTGGCGGCCCAAGTACAACCCTTGGCTGATTGCCGTGGTGGTTGCTATGGCGGCCTTCATGGAGGTCCTTGACACCAGTATCGCCAATGTGGCTCTGCCTTATATGGCGGGCAATCTGGGCGCCAGCAACGACGAGAGCACTTGGGTACTCACGTCCTACTTGGTGTCCAACGCCATCGTTCTTCCGATCAGCGGCTGGCTGGCCGGCAGGTTTGGGCGAAAACGGTTCTTCATGTCCTGTCTCGTGATTTTCACCATTAGCTCGTTGCTCTGCGGGATTGCGCCGAGCCTTGGTCTTCTTCTCCTGTTCCGCGTCATGCAAGGTGCCGGAGGAGGAGGCCTTCAGCCCATGGCGCAAGCCATTCTGGCGGATACGTTTCCTCCACAAGAGAGGGGGCTGGCATTTGCTCTTTACGGCGTCACCGCTGTCCTGGCGCCCACAATAGGGCCTACTCTGGGCGGATGGATCACTTTTAATTACACCTGGCGCTGGATATTCTTTATCAATTTGCCCGTCGGGGTAGCGGCCTTACTCCTTGTTTTTCGCTTTGTCGAAGACCCACCGTATCTGGCCCGCCTGAAAGCCGCCGGAATGAAATTGGATTATGTCGGCATCGCCCTGCTGACGCTCGGAATCGGCGCCTTGCAGATTTTGCTGGACAAGGGCCAGGAGGACGACTGGTTCGGCTCGCATTTCATTTTGACTCTTGCGATTGTGGCTGGAGTGTGTCTGGTCGCGCTAGTGATATGGGAGTGGTTCCGCAAAGAACCGATCATCGACGTTCGACTGTTCAAAAATTTCAATTACTTCAGTTCGAACCTGATGATGTTCACGCTGGGCATTCTTTTGTTCAGCAGTCTAGTGCTCATGCCCCAGTTTCTGCAGACGCTGTTGGGATATACGGCGGAATTGGCAGGACTGGTTCTTTCCGGGGGGGCCATTATCTTGCTGGTTGCGATGCCGATCGTCGGGCAACTCACCACCAGGTTTCAGGCGCGCTACATCATCGCGTTTGGCTGGTTGTCCATGGCGATCGCCATGTTTTATTCCACGGCGCGGATCGACTTGTTGATCAGCTTCAGTTCGGCGACTTGGTTGCGCGTCGCCCAGGTTGTGGGATTGGGCTTTCTATTCGTACCGATCACCCTGGCCGCCTACATCGGAGTACCTGTAGAGAAGAGCAACTCGGTTGCCGGCATGGTCAATTTCATGCGCAATATGGGAAGCAGCGTGGGCACTTCGATTGTGACAACTGTCATCGCTCGCCGCGCGCAGTTCCATCAGACTGTTCTGGTCAGCCACACGACGGCAGCGAGTCAGGGATTACAGGGCGCGGTCGGCGGCCTCACGGCGCGACTTGTGCACTACGGACTGAGCGTCCCCGATGCCCGCACGAAAGCCTACGCGCAGGTTTATCGGGGTCTGCAGGCGCAGGCCGCAACTCTGGCTTACATCGATGCATTTTGGGTCCTTGCCATTGGCGCGAGCGTCATGTTCGTTCTGTCATTCCTTTTGAAGAAGAACGATCCGCACGCCGGCGGCGAAGCGGTAGTTGGTTGAGGAGCCGTGATCAGGATCATCACAATCGAGCGGGAGTACGGCTGCGGTGGCGGAGAAATCGCGCGCAAGATTGCCGACCGCCTGGATTGGAAGCTGTGGGACCAATTGCTGACCTGTGAAATCGCCCGGCTAACGAACTCCGATACCTCTGAGGTCGAGTGCCGAGAGGAGCAGTTGGACCCCCTCTATTACCGGCTCTTTAAGTCAATCCTGCGCGGCAGCTTCGAGGGAAGCCAGAACCTCCACCGAATGAAGGTGCTGGATGCCGACAGTATCGTGCGGATCACCGGGCAGGTGGTTGAACTGGCGGCAACGGAGGGAAACTGCGTCATCGTGGGTAGAGGGTCGCATCATTTTCTGAAGGAGCGGAAGGACACCCTGCGAGTGTTTCTGTTTGCGCCAAGGGAAGAGAAACTGCGCAGGTTGCGAGAGGGAGGCATTTGCGATTCCGACTGTGCAAAGCTGGTGGATTCCGTGGACAAGGAGCGGGCCGCCTTTATTGAGAAATACTTTCACATGGAGTGGCCGAATCGAGCTCTTTACCACGCGATGCTGAACACGGCTCTGGGGGATGAAAATGTGATTCGCACGATTCTGGGCATCAAGAAAGCGCTGGAGCAGGAATCGGCGACTGTTGGCATCAAGTCACTTATGACTCGCTGAACGCTCACAAGGGTTCACATATGACGACCACGAACCGTCAGCTTCCGCCGATTACATGAGCTCCGCCTACATTCTCGACCGTATCCAGTTCGCCTTCACGATCGCGTATCACTACCTCTTTCCCCAGCTCACGATGGGCCTGGCGCCGCTGATCATGGTTCTCCAGGGAATCGGTGTGTTCCGCGGCAGCGAGAAGCACCGCCACGCGGCACGATTTTGGGCGCGCATCTTCGTCCTCAACTTCGCCCTGGGCGTGGTGACGGGAGTTCCGATGGAATTCCAGTTCGGAACGAACTGGTCGCGCTTCTCTCAACTCACCGGTGGCGTGCTCGGTCAGCCGCTGGTCATGGAAGGAGTCTTCTCCTTTTTTCTGGAATCCGCGTTCCTCGGGTTGTTCCTGTTCGGAGAGAAGCGCATTGGGCCCACGTTGCACTGGCTATCGGGCGTGGCCGTGTTTATCGGGTCGTGGTTGTCGGGGTTCTTCATAATCACCGCGAACGCGTGGATGCAGCACCCGGTCGCGTATACGCGCTCGCCTGACGGCGTGTTCCAGGTAACAAGCTTTTGGGGCGTGCTTTCGAATCCGTGGGCCCTGCTGCAATACGCGCATACCATGAGTGCCGCTGTGATCACCGGGTCATTCGTTATGGCGGCTGTCGGCGCCTTTTACATCCTGAGTGGCCGCAGTCAGGGGTACGGCCGGATGTTCGTGCGTGTCGGCGTCATTGCCGGACTTATTAGCACCGGGGCGCAGATTTTTCCTACAGGCGACCTGCAAGCGCGCCACGTTGCGCTCCACCAACCTTCGACCACAGCTGCGATGGAGGGTTTATTCAAGACGCAGGAGGGCGCCCCAATGCTGCTTCTTGGGCAACCAGACCCGCAACATATGTCGATCGAGAATCCTCTTCCGCTGAATGATGTGCTGAGCTTTATCATTTACGGCACCTTCCGCGCCGAAGTGACGGGCCTGGATGCGTTCCCCAGGGAAAATTGGCCGGACAACATTCCTCTCCTGTTTTTCTGCTACCACATCATGGCGGGCTTGGGGACGATGTTTGTCGCGCTGATGGTCGTGTGCGCGTTCCTAATGTGGAGGGGAAAGCTGTACGTAAACCGGATTGCGTTATGGCTGCTGATGCTCGCAGTGCCGTTCCCCTACATCGCTAATATCGCCGGTTGGGTCACGGCGGAGATCGGTCGCCAACCCTGGCTGGTGTATGGATTGGTACGTACCTCAGAGGGTTTTTCGCGCAACGTTTCTTCTGGCAGCACATGGTTCACCCTGCTGGGGTATATGGGCATTTACATGGTCTTGGGGATTCTATTCCTCTTCCTGCTGCAGCGGATCATCGCCAACGGGCCCGAACCGGCGCACGCTCATGCAGAAGAGGTCGTCGGAATATCTGGGTAGGGGAGTGCATGGAAACCGTTTGGTATGTGCTGCTCGTGCTAATGCTGACCGCGTATGCGTGCCTGGACGGATTTGATCTTGGCGCCGGCGCACTTCACCTGCTGATCGCGCGCACCGACGATGAACGCCGCTTGATACTCCGCAGCATCGGCCCGGTATGGGATGGCAATGAAGTGTGGCTCATTGCCGCCGGTGGGACACTCTACTTCGCGTTTCCGCTCCTGTATGCTTCTAGCCTCAGCGGCTTCTATTTATCGCTGCACATTGTTCTGTGGTTGTTGATCCTCCGCGCCGTCGGCATTGAATTCCGCGCGCACCTGCACCTCCATCTGGCGCGACTTTTTCGATGGTGTGTTTTCCCTAAGCAGCATTGCACTGATCGCGTTCTTCGGTGTGGCGTTCGGAAACGTGATCCGCGGCGTACCGCTGCAGGCAGACCACTTCTTCTTTGAACCCCTGTGGACCAACTGGATCGTCGGCGTGAACAACGGCATTCTGGACTGGTACACTGTCTCCTGCGCCGTGCTTGCCGTCATCGCTCTCGCGGCGCACGGCGCCTCCTACGTTGCGTTGAAAACCGAAGGCGACGTGCAACAGCGCTCCCACCGCGCAGCCATGCTGACCGCCTGGCCGCTTGTGCTCCTGACGCTTGCGTCACTTGTTGCCACGCTCAAGATCCGCCCCGAGATGCTACAAAACTACACGCGCCATCCTGTAGCGTTCATCATTCCTGGCGCCGTCCTCATCGGCCTTGCGGGAATCATTTACTTTTCTGTCCGGCGGCATGACTGGCACCGGTTTCTCAGCTCGTGTCTTTACATCATTTCCATGCTGCTGGGAGCGGCGATTGCGCTCTATCCCAGCCTGCTTCCAGCCAGTACCGGAGGCGCTTACGCCCTTACGATCTACAACACTAAGGCGGGCGAATATTCTTTAGCGAGCGGTCTGTACTGGTGGGGAGCGGGAATAACGCTGGCAGTTGCCTACTTCGTGCTGGTTTATTGGATGTTCCGTGGAAAGGTGCGCCAGCACGCGACGGGCGACGAGTACTGAGTGTGATGTCACCTTCGGGCACTGGAGATAGGCGGATTGCCAGAAACCCAAAATGTCCTCAAGACGGACCACCTGAGGGTGTCCCATCCATAGTTGAAGGTTGAGGGGCGGTTCTCGACCCGGCTCTTGATAGAGTCGGGTTGGAAACTTTCTCAACGAAAGGAGAACCGCCTTGAAGCGAAGCTACCACACCCTCAGCACTTTGGGAAAAA
>JAIQFT010000092.1 GCA_020073185.1 Terriglobia bacterium | reverse complement strand
CGTCAAAATCATCGATCGCGAATTGATTGCCGCCGGCAGCAAGAGCGCCACGCGAGCATCCCGCTAAGTCGCTGAGCGTCTCCGATCCCTCCCTCTACGCTAACACCGTACCGGGAGCCGTCGTCGGGGTGGGTACGGGAACGGGAATCGCCGCCGGCGTCATCGGCATGGCGACCGGTGGCGACGGCGTTGGGGTCGTAGCGATCAACACCGCGACAGCTGCGAACGACGTTCCGGTGATGGTGTCCTGGAGTCAGGCAACTTCGGGAAAGGTTAATCTGTTTCAAGGGATTGCAAATAGCCCGCTCGCCAAAGGCATCAATCTTCAGTTCTTGGTCCCAACATCGCGGGCCATCTTCTCAGCCGATATCGGCCCAAGCGAGAGTTCGACGACTGTCTTCGCCGTGGACGGCAGTGGCAGCATCCACACCAACGGCAGCATCGACACCGTCGGCCAAATCAACGCCAATGGCGCCATCCACTCCAATGGCACCATCACCTCGGACGCGGGTATGAGCACCATCGGCGATATTCACGCGAGCGGCACCGTCTTTGCGGCTGTTAAGAACTTCAAGATCGACGACCCGCTTGCCCCGGCCGATAAGTGGCTGTACCACACTTCGGTGGAAAGCCCGGACATGATGGATATATACAACGGCGTGGTCGTGCTCGACGCGCGCGGCCAAGCCTGGGTCCAGATGCCTGATTGGTTCGAAGCCTTGAACATGGACTTCCGCTACCAGTTGACCGCCATGGGACGCCCCGCGCCGAATTTGTATATCGCTCGCGAGGTCCAAGACAATCGCTTCAAGATTTCGGGTGGCCGTCCCCATGGCAAGGTGTCGTGGCAGGTAACCGGAATTCGTCACGACGCCTGGGCCAAGGCGCATCGCTCTCCGGTCGAACAAAACAAGTCGGCGGAAGAGCGCGGGAAATACATGTATCCGGAAGGGTTCGGCCATTCCGGTCAGGACAAGTTTGCCGGCGCTCCTCAAGCGGCCGCGACCGATACAGCCTCCGGAGGCGGTTCGCACCGGTAAGCGTTCACGTAGCTTAAGAGCGAGAGCCGCCCACTGGGACGGCTCTTTTTTCCTGCGTGCGCCCGGCAGGGCGCACTTACTTGGAGGTGAAAGTCCTCTACACACCCGGCAAGGGGAAGTGTTAGCTGAACGGCAAGGGTGTCCATCGCGAGGTGGAATCTGGAGGAAGCCGTAGGCAAAGCGCTGGCCTGGCGAATAGGAAGCGGATAGAGGCGGCACGGTGGGGTGAGCGGGCGCATAGACGCAAAGCCCAGTACTTGCACGGAACACTGTGACGTAGATCCGACAGGTATAAGCGTGAAGGTGAGTGCGTCATACCCGGGGAGATCTGATGGTCTGCCTTGTGCTACCGGCATCGAGAGGTGTTGGGAAGGATCGTCAGAAGTCAGCCGAGGCCGTAGTAGTTCCGCACAAGCGGGACGAAGGGCCGAACGTGAGGTACGGGAGTAGGACAGCAGACCTCGATGCGAGCCGATGAAGCAGGAGCCTGCGCAAGTAGGGCCAGGGCGGAGGAGGGCAGGCGGAACCTGTCCGGGGCCGGTTCTGGTGCAGAGGCTGGTACGGCGGCTGTTGGGCGAACGAAACCGGAGGCGCTGCGGCTGATGGAAGCCGTGGTGGAACGCAGCAACATGCAGTGGGCTTACGAGCGAGTGGTGAAGAACGAAGGCGCTCCGGGAGTCGATGGACTGACGGTGGCTGAGTTCAAGCCCTGGCTGCAGGCGCACTGGTCGAGCGTACGACAGGCGCTGTTGGCGGGCGATTATATGCCGGCGGCGGTGCGTCAGGTGGAGATACCGAAGCCGCAAGGCGGGGTACGCACTCTGGGCATCCCGACGGTGTTGGATCGTCTGATTCAACAGGGGCTCAATCAGGTACTGCAACCGCTGTTCGATCCGGAGTTTTCCCCGTCGAGCTATGGCTTTCGTCCCGGACGCAACGCACACCAAGCCGTGCAAGCGGCGCAAAGCTACGTTGCCGAAGGCAAGCGATGGGTCGTTGATCTTGATCTGGAAAAGTTCTTCGACCGAGTAAACCACGACGTGCTGATGGCACGGGTGGCGCGCAAGGTGAAGGACGGCCGGGTGTTGAAGCTGATCCGTCGCTATCTAGAGGCGGGACTGATGGAAGGCGGGATAACGAGTCAGCGGACGGAGGGCACACCGCAAGGCGGGCCACTGTCGCCGCTGTTGTCGAATATCCTGCTGGACGATCTGGACCACGAACTGGAACGGCGTGGGCTTGGCTTCTGCCGCTATGCGGACGACTGCAACATTTACGTCGGCAGCAAGCGGACAGGGGAGCGGGTGATGCAAGCGGTCACGGCGTTTCTGGAGCGAAGACTGAAGTTGCAGGTCAATGCGGCCAAGAGCGCGGTGGCGCACCCATGGGAGCGGAAGTTCCTGGGCTACAGCATGACGTGGCACAAGAAACCGAAGCTGAAGATCGCGCAACAAAGTCGCACACGTCTGACGGAGAAAATCCGCAAGATGCTGCGGCAGGCGCGTGGCGGAAGCTTGAAAAAGACGATCGAGCGGCTTAATCCTGTTGTACGGGGATGGGTTGCCTACTTCCGGCTCACCGAAGTCAAAGGGATGCTGGAAGAACTCGACGGCGGGATCAGGCGCAAGCTGCGTACCCTGCTGTGGCGGCAATGGAAGCGCGTTTATACACGGGTGAAGAATCTGATGCGAGCTGGTATAGACCGGAAGCGAGCGTGGCGGTCGGCCACCAATGGGTATGGCCCGTGGTGGAACGGCGGCGCCTCGCATATGAACGCCGCCTATCCCAAGTCTCGGTTCGACCGTATGGGGCTGGTTTCGCTGCGGGAACTACAGCAGCGCTTCCCGTCTACTTCATGAACCGCCGGATGCCGAACGGCACGTCCGGTGGTGTGGGAGGACGGCAGGGGTGACCCTGCCTCCTACCCGATTATCGCGCTTTGAACTCCACACGTGCTACTGCCAGCTTCACGGCTGGGGATATGAAGTTTAGGGCATCATTCGCCGCTCCAGTTCCTTCAACACCAGCCGCATCGATCACATCTACCGTGATCCCCACGAGCCGGGCAACCGCCTTCATCTCGTCTACGGCGACCTCAACGAAGCCAGTTCCGTGAACAAGCTCTTCCGCACCATCCGCCCGGTGAGATCTACAACCTCGGCGCCCAGAGCCACGTCCGCACCAGCTTCGATATTCCCGAGTACACCGTCGAAATTACCGGCGTCGGTACGCTCCGCCTGCTCGAGGCGGTGCGCGAGTCCGGCATTCACCCCAGGTTCTACCAAGCCAGCTCCAGCGAACTCTACGGCAAGGTGCAGGAAATCCCGCAGAAGGAGGCCACGCCGTTCTATCCCCGCAGTCCTTACGCCGCCGCCAAGCTGTTCGCGTACTGGGTGACCGGGGCGAGACCTTCGTCTCGCGCAAGATCACCCGCGCCGCGGCCCGCATCAAGCTCGGCATGCAGAAAAGGCTGTTCCTCGGCAATCTGGATGCCAAGCGCGACTGGGGCTACGCCAAGGAGTACGTCGAGGCGATGTGGATGATGTTGCAACAGCCCGAGCCCGACGACTACGTCATCGCCGCCGGCGAGACTCACTCCGTACGCGAATTCCTCGATGAAGCCTTTGGCTACCTCGAGATGGACTGGAAGCCCTACGTTGAAATCGATCCGCGGTATTTCCGGCCCTCCGAAGTGGACATCCTCGTCGGCGATGCCTCCAAGGCACGCGAAAAGCTGGCATGGCGGCCGAAAGTAACTTTCCGTGAACTGGTGCGCCTCATGATCGACGCGGAAATGTAGACCCTGCAGTCGCCGCGCGCCATGGCTAACTAAGGAGCGCGGCGATTAACTGCGGTCGAGGTAGATGGATAGTACCTGCTACTGTCGGATCATCGAGACAATCTCCCGGCCAATCACCAGCGATGCGGTAGCAGCCGGCGAGGGAACGTTGACGACGTGGACGGCGTGCTCGCTGGTCGCAAAACGAAAATCGTCCAGCAGTTTGCCGGCGCGATCCACCGCCTGCGCGCGCACGCCGGCGCCGCCGCCCTCCAGATCGCGCGACTGAACGTCCGGCACGAGCCGCTGTAGCGCCTTCACGAATGCGTTCTTGTTGAAGGATCGGTAGTACTCGCCCGCGCCGACTTTCCAAAAGTTCTCCGCCATCCGCCAGAACCCGGCGAAGCCTACCGCCTCGGCAAGTTCACGGACGCTGATGTCAGTCTTGCGGTAGCCTTCGCGCCGCAACGCCAGCACCGCGTTTGGACCTGCCTCGACGCTGCCGTCCACCTTGCGCGTGAAGTGCACGCCGAGGAAGGGCAGATCCGGGCCAGGCACGGGATAGACGAGCCCGTGCACCAGGCTGCGGCGTGAGGGCGCAATTTCGTAGTACTCACCGCGGAAGGGAATGATTCTCACGTCCGTGTCCGCGCCCGCCATGCGACTGATCCGGTCGCTATACAGTCCCGCGCAGTTAACCAGGAAACCTGCGCTGTAGTCGCCGCGCGTCGTCTCGACGACGGTTTCTCCGCCGCGGCGCACGATTCCCACCACTTTCGTTCCCGTCTGCACGACTCCGCCTGACTGCTGGACAAGCTCCGCGTACTTGCCGGTGACGGCGGCGTAGTCCGTGATGCCGGTGCCGGGCACGTGCAGGGCGCGGATTCCCGCCGCGTGAGGCTCCAGTTCGCGCAGTCGCTCCGGGCCGATCATCGTCAGTCCGGCAACGCCGTTGGCCTGGCCGCGACGGTTCAGTTCCTCCAAGCGTGGCACCTCGCGTTCGCTGGTCGCGACGACGACTTTGCCGCAGAGTTCGTGCGCGATGCCGTACTGGCGGCAGAAAGCGACCATCGCAGCAGCGCCGTCGACGCAGAGCTTGGCTTTGAGCGAGCCGGGACGATAGTAGAGTCCGGAGTGAATGACACCGCTGTTGTGGCCGCTCTGGTGCGCGGCTAGACGATCCTCCTTCTCGAGCACGGCGAGGCGAAGGGCAGGGAAACGGCGGGTGACTTCCAGGGCGGTGGCAAGGCCAACGATTCCGCCGCCGATGATGACGAGGTCGAACTTATTTCGTGGCATTCATGAATTAGTAAGCCTTAGACTGACTGTACCTATCCCCCTCCCAGGAAGAGCCACCAATGCTACTGCACCTGCAGCGTGATCTGCGTGAAATGCGTCAGCGCGGTGGCGCCGCTGCCAGAAACGCCGGTCACGGTGATTGTGTAGTTGCCCGCGGGCGTGCCGGGTTTCGGGATTGGGGGCGGGGTAGTGCTACCACCGCCTCCGCCACCGCAAGCCGATATGAGCAGCAGCAAGCCAATGGACAACGTGAGGCCGATGCAGCTTGCCCACCCGGGCTTGCCGCGTTTGCTCTTAGGAACCGATAAGACCCCGATGAGTCCGAACGCCATGCCGGGCATGGTGAGCCACAGGGCGTAAAAAGGCGCGGTGTGGCGAGCGGCGGGCGGGCGCAGTTGCGAGACGCTGGGCGCGGTGGTCTGGATGGTCAGCGTGCTGGTACCGCCGACTGCAACCGATACAGGCGAGAAGGTGCAGGTGGTCAGCGCAGGCAGGCCAGTGCAGCCGCCGCCAACCGCCGGATCGAAGCTGACGGCGCCAGTGAATCCGCCCAGTGCGGCCACAGCAATGTTAAACGTGGCGCTGCTACCTGCCTTCACGGTTGCCGTGGTGTCGCACGCAGGGGGTACAGAAGTGGAACTGCAGACTGCCGGCGGGCGGAAGTCCTGCACGGAAACGCTGACGCTCTGGTTATGCGTGAGTCCGGGGAAAGTGGCGTCATTGGTAGTGAGATTGGCGGAGTAGGATCCGCCTGAATTTGTCGGGGCGGTGACGGTGGCGGTGGCGGAAACCGTGGTCGTGGCGCTAAGCGAGTAGGGGCTCGGAGGAGTCAGGGTGCAGGTGAGCGGCGAGGGCACGCTGCACTGGGCCTGCACGATTCCAGTGAAACCATTGAGACCGCCGAGGGTCAGAGGAAAGGAAGTTGTCGAACCATTCGCCAAGACCGGAGCGGCCGTGCCCGCAGTCAAGGTGTAATCCACAATAACGTAGTTGAATGTGCGGATCCTGGTGGTAATCGTGTCCTGAGCGGTGACGGTGAGCACCTGGTTGGTCGCCGGCGTCGCCAAGGTTGTGGTCACGTTGGCAATCGAGGTTTGGGGAGCGGAGTTGGCGGTGAAAATCATGGAAGGCACGGTCATGGCGCACGTCGTGGAGGGCACCGGATGGCCGACCGTGTCAGCCAAGGCGCAGCTCAGCGAAACCGTTCCGCTATAGGCGGCGGGGGAGATGGTTACGGTGGCGGCCAGCGGCTGTCCAGGTCGCGCCGGAGTAGGAGACAGGGCACCGGCGGAAATTCCCCACGAGTTGGTGGTCACGTTGAGCGACAGGGACTGCGAGTGCTGCACCGCGCCGCCGGGAATCGACGCGCTGGCGTTGACGGCGACAGTGTAGGTTCCGGGAACGATGTTGGTGAGCGGTATGGAGAGGCCAACGGTGGTGGGGGCGCTCTGACCCGCTGTAAGGCTAGGCGAAGCAGGAGTGAAGGAGCACGGGCCCGCACCAGTTGGCACTCCGGTGCAGGCGAGAGTCACGGCGCCGGAGAAAGTGGTGTTGGGATTCAGAGTAAAGGTGGAGTCGCCGGTGTCGGTTGGGCTCAGGTTCAAGGTCGCCGGCGACAGGACGCCCATGGTGAAGTCAGGAGCGGTGAGCACGTTCAGCGTGAAAGTGGTCGGGAGCGAGAAATTGCTGGCAGTGGCGGTGATGGTGATGGTTGAGGTAGCCACCGGCGTGGACGTGGCGGTGGGGATGGTCACGTTGATGCTGGCGGTGACACCGGCGGCCAACGTGGGCGCCGCGGGTGAGAAGCTACAAGGGCCCGCGCCCGCTGGCAGTCCGGAGCACGCAAAACTGAAGGTCAACGAGCCCGACACGGTCGTCGAAGCGGTCACGGTGAAGCTAGTGGTGGCGGGAGCGCCTGCGGGAGTGCTGGCGTTGGAGGCGGTTCCGATGCTGAACGGCGTGACCGAATTCAGGGTCAAGAGGAACTGCTGAGTTACGGCCTTGGGATCGCCTCCGACGGCAACGATCTTGAAGTTGAAGGCGTTCGCCGCCGGATCGCCCGCAGTGACGGTGAAGCTGGTCGCGCCCGCTGCGAGGGTAGGCGGGTTGATGGTGCAGATCGAGGGCAGAGCACCGCTGACCGGCTGACAGGAAAGGGAGATCGAACTGTTATAGCCGTTGAACAGAGTGATTGTGCCGTTATAGGAGGCGGTTTGGCCGACGACTGCAGTTGCGGTGGGAGGCGTGACCGCTACCTGGAATCCGGGCACGGGAGCAATGGAGACTTCCCAAATGCCGCGACCGTAGGTGGAAGCGCGCAGGCGGAGAGGCACGCCCGCAGGGTCGCTGGGATTGTTGTAGATCTTGAGTTGGGTAATGGCGACGTTGGGCAGGGAACCTGCTCCGGAGGACGGTCCAACTTCGGTCCACACGCCGTCGCCGACGGATTGGAAGACGCCAACGTCGGTGCCGACGTAGATGACGTTGGCAAGACTCGGATAGGTGGTGACAGCACTGGCTGGAGGAATGGTGACGGCATCGGCCGGGGCGTCGGGCAGACCGGTGGTGCTGGGATCGCCGTCGAGCTTGGCCCATGTTGCACCCGCATCCGAGGTTTTGAAAATATGCCCTACGCCGAAGCCCATCACGGTAACGTATGCGGTATTGCCTGATGAATCGTTGGGATCAAGGGCAATGCCGGAAATCGGGTAATGGCTGGGATTGATGTTGCAGGCGGACGGGGCAGCGGTGCAGGCTGTGGTCACGCCGTTGTTGATGCCGCTGACCTCGCTCCAACTGCTGGCACCGGAATCGGCGGCGAGAGTCCGCCAGACTTGGCCACCGCACGGCTTTGCACCAATACATTGCGCAGCCGCGTTGGTGGAGTCGGCGATGCCCTCCATGCCGGCCCAGATAACCTGCGAGCCGCCACCGGTGCCTGATGTCGGCGTGATCCCCGGGTCGCAAGGACCTTTGCACGGCCCGCCGGCGGCGATGGTGTTGACCATAAATGTGGTGGGATTGACGGTTGGATCGCCGCAACTGGCGTTGACGCCGGTGTCCAGATTCAAGGTGAGAGGATTGCCACCGGAACCGCCAACTGACCAGTCGCTGCCCAAGCCGTCGCTGTTGCCGCGCCAGACGCGGCAGGAGCCGACTAGCATCCGAGTCGAGGCCTGCAGGTCGAGCATGAAAAACGTGTAGAACGACGAATAATCGCCGCCGATTTTGTCCTGGGTGACAACCGCAGTAAAGGTCTGATTGGTGCAGGAAATCCCGGTCGTGCAGCGCTGGATTCCGCCGTTGGCCTTGAGCGGCGCTGGGTTGGAAGTGAACCACTCGTTTCCACTTCCACTGAGCGGGTTGATGGCGTTAAAGCCGCCGTCGCCATTGTTGACCGACAGCCAATTGCCACTGGACGGCGAGGCGCTGCTGACAGCGGGCGAACCGTTGTCCTGGGTGCCGCCGACCAAAGTGGTAGGGTCGGTGGCGTGGTGCGAAAAGCCCACGAACTGAATCATGGAAAAGCCGATGGAGGTGCTGAGATTGTCGAACTGGCTGGGCGGCGTGCCGGGCGGACAGGTTCCGCTGGTCAGCAAGGAGCCCTTGGCGACGCGGTAGATGCCACCGTCATTGCCGAAAAAGATGGGCGGATCGAAACCGGGATGCGCCGCTACGTACGCGCCAGTGACATCGTTTCCGAGAAAATCAATGCCGTGCTCATCGGGATGAACATGGGCGATATTGGCGGACGGCGAGCAGCCGTACACGTGGGTCAGGTTCATGAACGGCGACGTAGTGCAGGTGGGATTGGTAACCGGATTGATGGTGCACTTGTACTGGTTGACGCCGCCGGCGTAGAGGTCGGTCGCGCCGCCATTGGGCACCGCCGCGAGGGAGATGTTGTAGGTGCCTTGGCCGGTGGAAGGGGTGCCGCAGCCCAGGCTGTCGCCGCAGTTATCAATGCCGGTGGTAGAAATCTGCGTCCAGGTCTGGCCGCCGTTTTTGGTTTGCCAGATGCCGATGTCGCTATCCTGGGAGTCATAAATCCACACGTACATTTCATCACGACGGTTGCCGTTGCTGTCGAGTACGGCGGGCAGCACCGCCATTTCCGCGCGATAAAGGGGACACGCGCTGCTGAATGGGCTTGATGGGCACGTTGTCAGGCTGAGATCGACGCCGGGAGCACTGGGCTGATTAGCGAGGTGGGTCCAGTTGGCGCCGTCGGTGGAGGAATAGAAGCCGTGGTAGCGGAGGTTGGCGTAGAACTTTTTCTGCGTAGGATTGTAGATGACGGAATTGGCCGAGCCGGCATCAGGAGAGGTGGCTCCGTCCGAGACATTGGCGCGATTCCAGGTGGCGCCCGCATCTGTGGAGTAATAGATGCCACGGGCGTTGCTGCCGCCGGATTCGGCGCCGACGGTGATGCCGCCGCTGGCCGCGGCAGCGGTGGCTACCGCGATCTTGTTATCGTCCGTGCTGAAGGCGATGTGGGTGAAGCCAAGGCCGTGGAACGACACGGTTCCGGAAGAAGGGCACGCCGGGTTGGACGTGGGGCAGGTGGCGCTGCTGATCAGGGTCCAATTGGCGCCGCGGTCGGTGGAGCGCAGGATGCCGAGGCCGTAGTAGGAATCGGCGGAGTTGTTGGCCTCGCCGGTCCCGACCAGGATCAAGCTGCTGTTGCCGGGTTGTAGCGCGATGGCGCCGACGGTGAGCGTGGCCTGGCCGTCGGTAAGAGGAGTCCAGGTGACGGGCGCAGTACACACGCCGTTGCTGTTGCAGGAGCGAGTGGCGCTGACGGCATTGGTGGTCTTCCACAGGCCGCCAGAGGCGCCGCCGATATAGACGGTATTGCCGGTCGTGTCGCTCTGATCCACCACCACAGAAGTGACGCGCCCGACGGCGGGACCGTAGTCCTGCTGGGCGCTGTTAAAGGCGCCGGTGGCGGTAGGCGATGGGCCAAGGAAATTCCAGGGCGCGCTGCCGCTGGGCGCCGTCACGAATAACGGGCGAGGCGATGCTGTGCCCGCCCCGGTGCTGGATGCGGTGGCGCTCTGTGTGGAGCGGTCGCGGGCAAGTCCCTGGAGACGACGGTTGTTCAGCTTCTGGTTGTAGGCGCGGTGGAGTTGTTCAGCTCCGGGTTTGCCATTGACCATGCGTCCGCGCAGAAACCACCGGGCGCGCTCCTGGGGACGGTCGCGCTCGCTTTCGGCGGAATTCTCGGCGGAGATTTTAGCGCCTTGCGCGAAGGCCATCGAACAGCAAAGCAGGAATAAAAGAAATGACCAAGATAGCCGGATACCGGATCGCATAATAGCAAGCCACAAACAGATTCGGGGAATGCAGGAAGTATGTTGCCGGGCAGGTACTAAGTCAATCGGGAATGCGCTTGAAAAGCAGTGGCCAGTGGCCAGTCCGTTGTGAACGTGGCGAGATGCAAGAAGGTGAGCCAACGATCAGAAGCTGGTGGTTTGACCGTGGCGCTTCTTGGTCGCGGGAGAGACGGCAAAGTGCCCCCACCAAGTGCCCCAGCAACTAGCCTGGCTACAAGGGGCAGTATCGCCGAGACCGGCAAATTCCTGGATGGTCCAGAAATCGAGGTCATTGACCGGGTCAACCATGGTGGCGCTGTAGTCGCCCCAGCGGTTTTCCGTCCCGCTGAAGGTCTTGAAATAAGGGGCCAAGCCGGCTTTGAGAATGCCGGAGTCGCGCATGGTGTTGGAGGCGTCGGCGGCGGCGCGAAATGCGTAACCGGCACTGGCGTATTGTGTGGAGGAGAAGGAAGAGAATCCGAGGAGAGCGTCGCCGTTCTTGTTCACCGCGATGCTCGGATAGGCATAGAAGACCGCGGCATTGGCGTCCTCAACGCGGCCGAACTGAAGGACGGTACCATCGGGCTGGAACTGCCACCATTGCGCTGCGGTATGGGTGGGCGAAGCGAACGGCAAAAAGACGGTTTGTGCCGCCCACAGCGAACCGGCACGGTATAGGAAGTTGAGGATGCGCGAATCTCCGGTGTTGATCTTATGCGTATCATCTAACTGGGGCGCGAAATCGAGGTTACTGCAATTTGTGGTCGGACAAGAAAGCCAGGTACTAGAACCCGCGGGAAAGATGTCCGTGGTGAGAGTTTCCGATCCGATTGCGCCTGTAATACTTCCTAGCTTTAGTTGACTATGGGAACCATCCCAGTCCTGCACCAAATACTCAGTGGTCTGTGTCGGATCATAGGAAGCGGCGGGTACCCAGGTAAAGTCAACTCCCGAAGCGTCGTTCTCACCAATGAACAGCTTGAAAGCGCCGGCACCGCCGGCGTAGAGATCGGCGGCGGAAAATACGTACGTCTTGGTCGAGACGAAGCTGTTGTTGGTGTTGGTGAACATGTTTACCGACGCCACGATCCACTTGGAATTGAAGCCGAGGCCGGGGTAGTCCGCCCAGGACGTGCCCTGAGTGTCGGCAGGGATCCGCCACAGGTGCCAGGTGCCGGTAGGGTCGTTGGTGGTGGAAACGCCGATGAGCAAGGATGAATTGGCACTCGCGGCATCGCTGGCAGCGGAGAATATCCAGCGATTGTTGTAGGGATCGTAAAGCATTCGCGGATCGAAGACGTGGGTTGCGCCGGTTGACAACCAGAAATTGTCCAGCGTCTGGATGGTGCCCACCGCAGTACCGGTCTTGGTCTGAATACGAATTCCGCTATTCAGAGGCACCACGAGGTGGTTGGGCCCAACCGCACCCATAGTATCCGGCGGAATGATGAGGCCGTTGTCGTCCTGCGCATCGAAGTTGGCGATGGGCGCGGACGATGGCGCCCGCGGAGAGGGAGCGGCCTGCGGTGCGGCAATGGGCGGAGTTAGTGGGGCCGGGGGTAACAGCCGGTTGCGCGCGGGCATCGGTATACGCGGGACAACGCGTTGTTGTGGCGTAACCGGCGCTTGCGGCCGGAGCTTTGCGAGGTCGGCGAAATTCACGACCGTGTGGACAGAAGGTACACCGCGCGTGCCGGTCTGTTGTTGCGCGACCGCAAGCGTTGCCGTCACGACGACTGCGTAAGCGAAAATCTCAAGGCAAGGATTACGCATTTAGGGTCTCAGGGGCGTTAGTTGACCGCCGTCTGGATAGAAAGCGTGATGCGGTGCGCCACATCCGCGTTCGTTATCACGAAGTTTACCTTGTCGCTCACATTGAGTGTGCTTTGGCCGCTGAGGAAGCTTGTGGTCGTTCCGCCGGTGGTGCTGTTACAGGTCAGGTTCGCGCTAAGGATGTTGTTGGCGACGCCGAGAGTGTCCCGCTTTTAGTTGGAGGTTGAAGAGCGGCGCTCGGGATCATGTTACGCGACCTCCTGCTTAGTCGCAGCTTTTTCTGTTTCTCCTCTTCCTAGGATTGCTCTCAGTTGCCAGATGTCCTTCCAGCCCA
>JAIQFT010000091.1 GCA_020073185.1 Terriglobia bacterium | reverse complement strand
TTTTTCCCAAAGTGCTGAGGGTGTGGTAGCTTCGCTTCAAGGCGGTTCTCCTTTCGTTGAGAAAGTTTCCAACCCGACTCTATCAAGAGCCGGGTCGAGAACCGCCCCTCAACCTTCAACTATGGATGGGACACCCTCTTCGCTTCCGCCAGTTGCTTCATGATGATCTGGATATCCATCACCGGCTTGCCCGGCCAGCGCTGGCTTTGGCAGTACACCCCGTGCTGCCCGACAAACGCCATCGCGTCGGTGATCAGGTCCATGGTGACCGCTAGGCGCCCACGCGGCACTCCCATCATGAACTCGTACTTTTCCAGCTCTTCGCGCTTTTCCTCGAAAACTGACATCCCGAGATTGTACGGGAGGCACCGCACATTGCGTGTCACCGGCAGGCAGGTTGTCGCATTTATCCAACATCACTGATATCTTGAAGCTTTGGAGGAAGTATGAGGCGTTCCACCCTGTTGGTCATCGCAACTTGTGTTCTGACCTTCTTTATCGCGCTCGCCGCCACGGCACAAATGGCACACGACAAGTCGAAGCGTCCCAGCCCGCCGGGCGCCGCGACGTTCGCCTTCGCCGACGGCAAGACCATCACCATCGACTACAGCCGGCCGAAAATTAACGATCCCCAGTCCGGCAAGCCGCGCGTCATCTACGGCGGCCTGGTTCCCTATGGCGAAGTTTGGCGCGCCGGCGCCAACGAAGCCACCTCTTTCGTCACTCAGGCGAACCTGCTGATCGGCGGCACGCCGGTGCCCGCCGGCAGCTACACGCTGTTCATCCTTCCGCAGCAGAGCGGCCCGTGGAAACTGATTGTCAGCAAGAAAACCGGTGAGTGGGGCATCCCCTATCCCGGCGAGCAATACGATTTGGCGCGTTTCAACATGAAAGCAGACAAGCTCGCCGCACCCATGCAGCAGTTAACGATCTCTTTTGAACAACGCGGAGCCAAGGCCGGACTCCTGAAACTCGAATGGGAAAACACCAGCGCTTCGGTGGAATTCAGCGAGGCGAATCACTAGATCTCGATGGAGCGCGCTCGGCCACGAGCCGACCCTCGATTGGCTCTGGCCGCTTCTCAATTTGCTCTGGCCGATGGATTTGCTCTGACCGATTCTCGACTGGCTCTGGTGGAAGCGCCGGGCTTTAGACTAGCCCGGCGAAAGGCACCTCCATGGTCATTCCGAGCGGGCGAGGGAGCGCAGCGACCGAGCCGGCGAGGAATCCGGGTTTTTAACAACCCACGATCTGGCACTCTCACCTCGCGAGTGCTTCCCGTTTTAGTCCCGCTTGTCGCCGCTTGACGCTTGCAGGCGATTGCAACCTTCCCGCTCTGTACTAGAATGCCTTCTACTCCCGGAGGTGCGTCATGCCGCGCTACGAATTCTTCTGCGAAGACTGCCAAAAAGAGTTCGAGGTAATTCTCACTCTTGCCGAGTACGAGAAAGGCCAGGTGAAATGTCCGAAATGCGGGGGTAAACACGTCCACCAGGAAGCGGCGGCGTTCTTCGCCGTGACCTCGAAGAAATCTTAGCCACAGAGTACGCAGAGGAAACAAAACTATACGAACCGATCGGCGTCGGCCAGAAAAACAAGGCTGAACCCTGCGGCTCAGCCTTTTGTCTCTGAAAACCTCCGTGACCTCTGTGGCTATCCCGTCAGTCGCCCTTCGCCGACTGCGTCTGCGGTTTCCACCTCAAAATCGGCTGGCGCGCGGCGCGCGTTTCATCCAACCGCGCGACGCGCGTGGTATGCGGCGCGTTCAGCACGACCTCGGGAGCGTTCTCGCATTCCTCGGCGATGTTTTTCATCGCATCGACGAACAGGTCCATCTCCTCCAGCGATTCGCTTTCCGTCGGCTCGATCATCAGCGCCCCATGCACAATTAGGGGAAACGACACAGTGTACGGGTGAAAGCCGTAATCGATCAGCCGCTTGGCGATGTCGCCCGTCTTGATGCCCTTCGCCGTCTGCTTGTGGTCGCTGAACACGACCTCATGCATGCTGGGCGTCGAGTACGGCAACTCGTACACGCCTTCCAGTTTCTTGCGAATGTAATTGGCGTTGAGTACCGCGTCTTCCGTAGTCTGCAGCAGGCCGTCGCGCCCGTTGGCCATGATGTACGCCAGCGCGCGCACGTGCATCCCGAAATTGCCGTAGAACGCGCGCACCCGCCCGATCGACTGCGGCCGGTCGTAGTCGAATCCGAGCGTCCCATCCTTCTTGGTCACGACCACCGGGATGGGCAAGAACGGCTCCATGATTTTCTTGCATGCCACTGGACCCGATCCCGGGCCGCCGCCGCCGTGTGGTGTCGAAAACGTCTTGTGCAGGTTGAGGTGCATCACGTCGATACCGAAATCCCCCGGCCGCACCTTGCCCACCAGCGCGTTCATGTTGGCGCCATCCATGTACACCAACCCGCCCTTGCGGTGCACAATTTCGGCCACCTTGTGGATTTCCTGCTCGAATAATCCCACCGTATTGGGATTGGTTACCATCAGCGCGGCGACATCCTCGTTCATCTGCGCTTCCAGCGACGGGATGTCCACCATGCCTCGGGCGTTTGATTTCAGGTTCTCCACCCCGTAGCCCGCGATCGCCGCCGTGGCAGGATTGGTGCCGTGGGCCGAGTCAGGAATCAAAATCTTCTTCCGCGGATTGCCCTGCGATTGCAAATATGCCCGAACCAGCAGGATGCCGGTAAGCTCCCCGTGCGCGCCCGCGGCCGGCTGCAAGGTGATCGCGTCCATGCCGCAAATTTCCATCAGCGCCTTGCGCAGCGCCTGCAGGATCAGCAGCGCGCCCTGCGATACCTTCTCCGGCTGGTACGGATGCGCGTTCGCCAGCCCCTCCAGCCGCGCCACAATCTCATTGATTCGCGGGTTGTACTTCATGGTGCACGACCCCAACGGATACAGGCCCGTGTCCACGCCGTAGTTCCACGTGGAAATGCGCGTGAAGTGCCGGATGATCTCGATCTCGCTGACCTCGGGCATGTTCCCCAAATCAGCGCGCGCCGCATTGCCCAGCAACTGCGATGGGTTTACGTCGGGCACATCGAGTTCGGGCAGCTTGTACCCCTTCTTGCCGGGCGACGATTTCTCGAAGATCAGCCCTTCGTTCTGGATGACGTGCGTGGTGGCTTTCTTGATGTTCCGGTTCATTGCGCCACCTCCGCGGTTCCCGGGACGCCCTGGGGTTTGGCTCTTTGAGGTGGAGACAGTGCCTTCGCCGCTGCCTCAATCGCAACTCTGCTTGTCAGCTCCGTGCAGCACCACAGCGACGCGTTGCCCAGCTCGGGATAGAACTTCTTCAGCGGCAATCCCCCGATGATCTTCTGCTTCAGCATGCGGTCGTTCAGCATCTTGGGAGTTTTGCTGGTCTGCACCACAAACTCATTGAACCGCGGCGCGCCCTGGAACAGGACCTTCGCCGTCTTGCCAAACTCCTCGACCGCGTAAGCCGTCTTGGCCAGGTTCTGCGTCGCCAGTTCCTTCAGCCCCTCGCGTCCGTACACGGTCATGAACACGGTCGCCATCAGCGCGATCAACGCCTGGTTGGTGCAGATGTTCGATGTCGCCTTCTCGCGCCGGATGTGCTGCTCGCGGGTGGAAAGCGTCAGCACGAACCCGCGCCGCCCCTGCTTGTCCACCGTCTGCCCGACCAACCGGCCGGGCATCTGGCGGACGAACTTTTCTTTCGTCGCAATGACGCCGGCGTACGGCCCACCGAAGCTGAGCGGCACGCCGAACGACTGCGCTTCCATAGCGACGATGTCGCATTCCGTGGGCGGCTTCACAATGCCGAGCGAGACCGCTTCGGTGATCGCCACCACCAGCAGCGCTCCCTTGCGGTGCGTGAGATCCGCAACGGCAGCGACGTCCTCAATGGTGCCAAAGAAATTCGGCGATTGGATCAGCACGCACGCCGTGTCATCCTTGATCGCCTTCTCCAGCGCGGCGGCATTCACGCGCCCGTTCTCGAGGAACGGAACCTCGGCCAGCGGCATGCCCTGGTTTTTCGCGTAGCTGGCCAGCACTTCGCGATATTCGGGGTGCACGCTGCGCGCCACCACCGCACTGCGGCGCCCGGTGGCGCGCGCCGCCATCATCGCCGCCTCGGTGGTCGCGGTCGAGCCGTCGTACATCGAGGCGTTGGCCACCTCCATGCCGGTCAGCTCGCAGATCATGGTCTGGAACTCGAAGATCGCTTGCAGGGTGCCTTGCGAGATTTCCGGCTGATACGGCGTGTAGGCGGTGAAAAACTCGCCGCGCGAGATTAGCGTGTCAATGACAACCGGCTGGTAATGGCGGTAGGCGCCGGCGCCCAGGAAACTGGCGTAGCCGGAAGCGGCGGTATCGGCCGCGCGCTGCCGAAACCATTCCAGGATGTCGGCTTCGGCCATCGAGGGCGCAATATCCAGCTCGCGATTCAGCCGATACTCCGCCGGAATGGGAGCAAAAAGCTCGTCAACGGAGCGGATGCCGATTTCGCGCAGCATCAGCTCCCGGTCAGTCGGGGACTTCGGAAGATAGCGCATAGGAATTTGTAATTGGGCAATTTGTAATTTGTAATTTTCGCAACTTTGGGTTGCCCCACCCTTGTCGCGCCGCTTTTGCGCGACAGGGCGGGGATTTCCCCAATTGCAAATTACAAATTACCAATTACAAATCCGCCGTAACTTCTACGCCATCACTCCGCCCGCGTCAGTGTCCGGCTTCTTCCGCCACAAATTTCTCGTAATCCGCGGCAGAGAGCAGGTTCGTGACCTCGCCCGGATTGCTGAGCTTCACTTTCACCATCCACGCGCCGTGCGGGTCGGCATTGACTTTTTCTGGCGCCGTGTTCAGCTCCTGGTTGACCTCAGTCACCGTGCCTGAAGCCGGCGCGTAAATGTCCGATACCGCCTTCACCGACTCCACCGTCCCCAGGGTCTTGCCCGCGGTCAGCGTAGCGCCGGGCTTGGGCAACTCGACGAACACGATGTCGCCCAGCGCCTTCTGCGCATGATCGGTGATTCCGACGATGCCGGTATCACCTTGCACTTTGATCCACTCATGTTCCTTCGTGTACTTCAAATCCGCCGGATAGGCCATTTCGTCGTGCTCCACTTACGCCAGAATATTTACGACTGAAATGATTTCGTCGCCGAAAACAAAACTTAAACGGCTGTCATCCTGAGCGAGGACGCGCCGTCTTTGCGCGTCCGCGTCGTAGGACCCGCTACTTCCGCTCAAATTTCAATGCCTTGCGCCGTGAGCCGTGCGCCTTGAGCCTCGCTACGCTTTCTTCGGTCTCTTATAAAACGGCGTCGGCACCACCTTCGCCTTCACCGCATTGCCCCGAATCTCCACTCCGAGCACGGTGTCCACCTTCGCGTGCGACAGCGGCACATACGCCAGATCGATATTCTTCTTCAAGAACGGCGCATACGACCCGCTGGTCACCTGCCCGATCTGCTTCCCGTTTTCATCGAGCACTTTGTATCCATCGCGCCCGATGCCGCGCTCGATCATTTCCAGCCCCACCAAGGTGCGCGTCACTCCGTCAGTCTGCTGCCGCTCCAGCGCTCTCCGCCCGATGAACTCGGCCTTGTCCATCTTCAGCCAGCGGTCCAGGCCGGCTTCCCACACCGTGATCGAATCGGAAATCTCGTGCCCGTACAGCGCCAGCTTGCCCTCCAGCCGCAGCGTGTTGCGCGCGCCCAGCCCGCACGGCAGCACGCCGAATTCCTTGCCCGCCGCCAGCACCTCGTTCCACACGCGTTCGCTGGTCGCCTCGTCGGTGGGAACGTAAATCTCGAATCCGTCCTCGGCCGTATAGCCGGTGCGCGCGATCAGTGCGTCTTTCAGACCGCAGACCGTGCCGCGCGTGAACCAGTAAAACTTCACCTTCGACAAATCGGCGTCGGTCAGCTTCTGTAGCACGTCCACGCCGCGCGGCCCCTGGATGGCGATCTGGGTGAAGTCATCGCTGAGGTGCTCGACCGTGCAATCGAACGAGCGCGTGTTCTCGCGCACCCACGCGATGTCCTTCTCGCGCGTCCCAGCATTGATGACGAAGAAGAAGTCGTTCTCTCCGAAGCGGTGAACGATCACGTCGTCCACGAACGTTCCCTGCGGGTATAGCATCGCCGAATACTGGCACTGCCCGATCTGCAGCTTGGAGGCATCGTTCATGGTGATGTGCTGCACCGCCGGCAGCGCCTGCCGCCCCGAGACGCGGATATCCCCCATGTGGCTGACGTCAAAGATTCCCACCCCGGAACGTACCGCAAGATGTTCGGCGATCAACCCGGCGGGATACTCCACCGGCATGTCCCAGCCGTTGAAGTCCACCATCTTGGCGCCCAGCTTGCGGTGGACCGCGTTCAGTGCGGTCTTGCGGATGCCTGCGGTTGAAACATCTGGCGTGGAAGACACGGTATACCTCTCCGGGCCGTGATGAGAGCCTGGGCCAGATCGGAACGCGCTACCTTAACATGCGGTCTGACGCGGGTCAAACATCGCCTCGAACCCGTTTTGGGCCTCCGCCGCGCCGCTCCACCCTTCTCAGCCGCCCCGATTCGCGCTACAGTTCGACTCATGGCAGGAAAATATCGCTGCGCTGTCTGCGACCTGGAAGAGTCACGCTGCCTGTGTGACAAGTACTGTTTCCTGTGCCAGGGCGGCAACGACGTTCGCCTCTGCGCCGACGGCCTATACTACTGCCTCGAATGTCGCGAAGCCTGCGACTTGGAAGCTCAGGTGTGAGTCGCGAGTTCCGATTGGCGGACTCGCGGTCGTGCGCGGGAAACCCGAGTCGCAGAATCGTGGGTCATTTCTTTGCGGCTTCGCCAACTCAGAAGACGCTCTAACTCATAGAGCAAACTCTTATGACCGACCACGAACTCCTGCGCGAAGCTCTCTCCGAAGCCCGCCTCGGCCTCCGCGAAGGCGGTCTGCCCATCGGCTCCGTGCTTGCCGACGCTGCTGGGCACATCCTCGCCCGCGGCCACAACCTCCGAGTCCAGACCGGCGACGCCACCGCCCACGCCGAAGTCGTCTGCCTGCGCAACGCCGGACGCCGCCGCGACTGGCCCCAGCTCACCCTGGTCAGTACTCTCAGCCCGTGCATCATGTGCACCGGCGCCAGCCTGCTCTACCGCATCCCGCGCGTCATCATCGGCGAGAACCGCAATTTCCTCGGCGCGGAAGACTTGTTTCGCCAACACGGAGTAACTCTGCAGGTGATGGACGACCTCGAGTGCATCGAACTGATGCGCTCCTTCATCGCCGCTCACCCTGAGCTGTGGAACGAAGATATTGGCGTCTGAATTCCTGCCTGCCGGAGCCACACCGTCAACAGCAGCCGCGATCTGCCATCGACCATCGACCATCGACTTCGTTCAGAGTACATTAAGCGCGCAGAAACCAATGGATGCCGAAGTCACCGTCGAACTTGCATCGGGCGATCCCACCCTCGCCATCCCCTGGTCCTCCGGCGACGGCCTTCTGCGCTACTACGACCTCAAGCGCCAGCCCGACCTCCTCCTCTACATCGACGAAGCCTCGCGCTACCACGAAATGGCCGAGTTCCTGGTGCAGATCAATTCCCCCGCCTCGCTGCTGGAATCCGCCAAGTGCGACGCCTGGTACACCGTCGAGCTCAGCGAGCCGGAAGGCATTTACGGGGCCGCCGGGAAATTCGTTTCCTACGTGGACGTCTTCTTCGCCGCCGACCCTGCTCGATTATCCTTCCAGCAGCACGAGGACTTCGCCCGCCGCCTGGTCAAGCTCCTCGCACGCGCCCCGCAAATCTCCGCCGCCGCCGAGTTCATCATCCGCCGCTGCTATTACCAACCGCAAACCGCCGACGCAACCGCATCCCCTGCAGTTCCCCAACAGGGCTTCTACTTCACCTTTTATTTATCCGGTTACGGCGATGACGAGTCCGATGCCCGCAAGCGCTGGGGCATCGGACTCAAGCTCATCGGCAATGCTGCCCTGCAGCTCTCCGTCGCCGCCCGGCATAGTTGACGACTGCGATCACCATCGTTTGGTGCTCGACGCGGTGCTCACTATGGTTCCCGGCTTAGCCTACAACACGACGCAGGCGGGCAGTTCCGCAGCCGCTCGAAGTAGAATAGACCTTCACGCGATCAGTGATTGCCGGATCTAATGGAGGAATCGTGAACCCGGCTTCCGTTTCTGTCTCCGTTCGGCTGCAAAGAGCCACTACTGAACTGCGCGACGTCGAGGCTCTACTCGCCTCCGCCGATCTCGACCCACGCATTCTCTCCGATTTCCGCGATGCCGTGAATCGCGTCCGCACCACCGCCTGGGCAACCCAACAATATGCCGAGACGAAAGAAACGGAATCCGACCCTAGCGCCGTGCTGTCGCTCTTGGCTGCCGAGCGGATCCGAACCGCCTATCAACTGTGCCGCGCCATTCGCCAGGATCTCGACAAGCCCGATCTGCGCTTTCAACCCGGCCAACTCATTCATCTCCACACCGCCGCCCTGGACTTGGTCCAAAAGCTCACGACCATGCTCGGCGAACCAAAGTGACGGCCGGAGGATTAACAAGAAGCTATCTGGCTTTGTTGACATCCCCTTCGTTCGAGCTGCTGCATCCCTGCGGACTGCGTGGCCTCAGCCCCGCAGGGGCGACAGAACTTAGAGCGGCACGTAAGTGCTGGGAAAGCTGCTCTTGAAATACACAGAGTCCCGTAGGGACGGCGCGAAGTGAAACTTGCTTCCTGCGAGAACCTCAACAGAGCCAAGCTATCTCATAAATTTTTCGGAAGGGCACGGCTTCAGCCGTGCCGCCCAGAGCTTGTCTTTCGCGTGCTGGGGTGGTCGTGCGCGGCGAGGAATCTCGGTGTTTCCTCTCTCGGTTACACCGTTTCTGCAACTGCTCCGCAAGTCCACCACGAGGCTGTGTCTGTTAAGCAACGTCCAGGGCCTCCAACCATTAGGGCCGTGGCTGCTGGTTTTGCTGCTCCGTGATCTGCCGGCGGCGCGCGTACAGGTCCTGCAAGACCTCTTGCGCAGACCTGATGTTCGGAGTGTGGGGATAGTCGTCCTGCGATACACTGGCGCGCTGTGGGGC
>JAIQFT010000090.1 GCA_020073185.1 Terriglobia bacterium | reverse complement strand
AGAAAATGCTGCATACTTTGCTCAAGGCTGAGTCCTCCTCTGACTTGTTGGCTTTGGGAAAACTCAACTTATCAGAGACTCAGCCTTCTTCATTACCCAGCGGGACTCGGTACGGCAGCGCTAATTTGGACAAGAGTGACTCGATCGGTCATCGTCAGGTCCTCGACTGCACTACACGTCACTGCATCAATGATCGCAGTTGCATAAGCCCGTTTCTGAAGTGGGCAATGTCCCGTTCAGATAGGAAGCTACAGCTTCATCGGCCGAGGACGCCGCAGCCAGGATGATAGGCTCGATCCCTTGAGTCCGAAGGGCCTGCGCCGCTCCTGCGCCCATACCTCCGCACAATACGACACTGCAATCATTCAGAAGTTCGAGGATGTCTCCATGATTGTGCGCTCCATGCCGATGTCCTCCTTCGCGATTGCAGAGTCCCTGCGCATGAGGCGTGTGGTGATTGGTACGGAATTCCCGCGCGCCCAGCGTGCTGCCTTCCGCCTCGAAAACTACGAATCCCTTGCTCTGGCCGAAATGTTGAGAAACCGATACTCCGTCGATTGTCGCGACTGCGATCTTCACAACTCCTCCTGGTGCTTCTCTTGACATCTTCCCAGCTAGTTGTAATATACATCTAGATGTACATTACTCAAAGCAATTGTTTCCCGTTTATCGACAAACGAGGATCCAGAGCGCGCTATGCCTAGAGCGACGTGTCCACGGCACGGACCTGCACACCCTTGCACCTGCGCGATGGGCAACATTTACCGATTCATTGAGCCGGTGTTGCTCCTGATCCTAAAGGAAAAGGGCCACTCTTACGGATACGAGCTGTCGGAGAGCCTTTCTGACTACGCATTAACCGACGCGCAGATCGAACGCGCCGCGCTGTACCGGACCTTGCGGACTCTCGAAGAACACGGGCACGTAACGTCGAACTGGGAGACGGAGACGACCGGCCCCGCGCGACGCGTGTATTCCCTTACGAAAGCTGGACACGTTCACCTGCGAGAGTGGGCAGAAGTTATGCGACGACTAGGCCAATCGATGCGGGCGTTCTCGAAGAAAGCTGCGGCGAATGGCATTGAACGATGAAACCAGATGACAGCGGGTCAGCCCTTTAAGCCTACCGCCGGGCTTGACGCTCGTCCCAGGCTGCACCCTGAATGATGCGTTGCCATTGAGCCGTGATTCACGTCACACCATACACGGACAAGCAAAGGGTACGCTTTAACAAGCGCGGAATCGCTTCGGAGACGCAGTAATTCGGGCGCGCGCGGATAGCGCCGTCGGCGTGCCAAGCAACTGATCTCATCGCCGGATGTTTCGTCGCCGGACGGCATAACAGAGGGGCCATGGAGCCGCTGAGCGCGGAAGAACGGCGTAAGGCGTTCGCATCCGCAAAGAAGCCGGACATCGTGCGCAAGCAACGCCTGCCGGTTCGGTACCACGTCGAAGACTTCGATATCACTGATCGACCGCGGCGCTTTCTCCAGGCGTTCGCCGCCATCCTGAAACATACCAACTACCGCGTAGCGCTGGACCATTATGTCCGCGTGAGCGCAAAGTGCGCGCGGTGCTCGGTGAAATGCCAGGTTTACTTCGCGACAGGCGATGAGCGCGATGTGCCCTGCCAGCGGTCCGAGTTGCTGTTGTCCGTGTATCGCCGTCATTTCACCATCTCCGGGGTACTGCGCGCGCGAGTTCTGGGCGATGCCGGATTGACCGACGACAAGATCCAAGAAATGGCGGGGGCGTTCTATAACTGCACGGCTTGTCGCCGCTGTTATTTCGAGTGCCCGATGGGGGTCGATCACGGCCTGATCACGCACCTGGGGCGTTACATCCTCTCCGAGATCGGAATCGTCCCCCGTGCCCTGGCGGTGAGCGTTCGCGAGCAGTTAGCAGGCACGACCGGCAACACATCCGCTGTTCCAGTACCCGCGTTGCTGGACACACTCGAGTTCCTGAGCGAGGAGATCAAAGACGGAATCGGTGTTGACGTGTCATTCCCAGTCGATCAACAGGGGGCGGAATATCTCTTCCTTCCCGCCGTGTCGGACTTCCTTATGGAAGCCGAGACGCTAATGGGAAATGCGGCCGTGTTTCGCGCAACCGGCGATAGTTGGACCATCGGCACCGGATATTTCGACGGCATCAACTACGGATTGTTCTACAGCGATCAAGTTCTGGAACACGTGGTGAAGAAGATCCATACGGAAGCGCAACGCCTGGGCGCAAGAAAGATACTGATCGGTGAATGCGGTCACGCCTCACGCACCGCCAAGTTCTTCTATCCGACGTTTTGCGGCGGCCGGGAAGCCCTGCCGGTAGTCAACATTATGGAGTACACGTACGACGCATGGAAGAAAGGGCGGCTGAAACTGAAAGGCGGGGCCATTGCGGAGCGCGTCACCTATCACGATCCCTGCAACATTGCGCGCCCGGGGTGGATCGTGGAGCAGCCCCGCGAACTTCTGAAGGCAATCTGCAGCGATTATCTCGAGATGACGCCGAACCGACGCGACAACATCTGCTGCGGTGGCGGCGGCGGTACGGTTTCAATTGACGAGATCCAGCCTTACCGCATGTTGGTCGGAGGCAGGGCGAAGGCGGATCAGATTCGGGCTACCGGGGCCAAGTACTGTGTTGCGCCGTGCGCCAACTGTAAGAAGCAACTGCGGGAGCTCGTAGCAGAGCACGGCGTTGACTGCCAGATCGTGGGACTGCATGACCTTCTGTACAAGGCCATCGTGTTCGACTGATTGAGGTGGCGGAGTGGAATCCTGGATTGAATTCGGGCGTGGACCGCTGTTCCGCATCGCGTTTTCATTGATGTTGCTCGGCTTGGCACGGATCTTCGCCCTCACGGTCCTCGGACTGGTGGAGGCGTATGGGCGTAGTTCGGACAAGATCGTCAACTGGCGGGAAGTAAGGAAACAGACGATTGCGTGGCTGTTCCCGCTTAACCGGCTGTGGCGAGAGCGGCCGGTCTATAGCACGATTTCCTTTTTCTTTCACCTCGGACTGCTGCTCGTGCCGATGTCCCTGGCTGCGCACGTGCTGTTATGGAAACGTGCCGCCGGCTTCGCCTGGCCGGCACTTCCCCAACGTCTGTCGAACTATCTTGTGCTGGTCGCGATCGTTGCCGGGCTGGGACTGTTCTCGGGCCGGTTGCTGTATCCGGCCGCTCGGAAGCTCAGCCGCCGACAGGATTGGGCGTGGCCGCTGCTGCTGATCGTGCCCTTCATTACCGGCTACGTTTGCTCCAATCTCGCAGTTGCTCCGAAGACGTACGACGCCATGATGTTGGTGCACGTTTACTCGGCGAACCTGATCATGCTCTTGATTCCGTTTACCAAGATCGCGCACTGCGTGCTCGCACCGCTATCTCAGGTCGTCACGGCTGTGGCGTGGAAGTTTCCGGCTGGGGCCGGTGACCGAGTTGCCGCAACGCTGGGCTACGCGGATCGCCCCACCTGGGTCAAGAACTCGCGGACGGTCCAGGCAACACCTGTGGATGAGGTAGCTGCGAAATGAAAGCCGCGATTTTGACTGACACGACCAAGTGCAACGGCTGCCATGAATGCGTGGCCGCTTGCAAGAAGGAGAACAAGCTCCCGCTGGATCTCCCCCGCCGCTGGGATCTCGACGACGGCTTGTCGGCCAGGAACTGGACTTCGATCGTCGAAGGCCCGAAACAGGCGTTAGTGCGCAAACAATGCCGGCACTGCCTGGAACCGGCATGTGCCTCCGCCTGTCCCGTCGGCGCCCTCCACCAGACGGAACTGGGCGCGGTCGTGTACGACAGCAGCAAGTGCATGGGATGCCGCTACTGCATGATGGCGTGCCCGTACGGCATTCCACGTTATGACTGGCAGGCTGCGGTTCCATACGTCCGCAAATGCGTTTTCTGCTACCACCGCATCAGCGCCGGACGGCAACCTGCCTGCACCGAAGCGTGCCCGACCAAGGCAACCATCTTCGGCGACCGCGACCAACTTCTGGCTGAAGCGCATCGCCGCATTCGCGACAACCCAGGCGTGTATGTCAACACTGTCTGGGGCGAAGACGACGTGGGCGGAAGCTCCGTTCTCTACATTTCGAACGTCGATCTCGCGTTCTTGACCGGGGGCCGTTCGCCGGGCACGAAGCCTCTGCCATCCACTACCGCGCTGGCCATGGAAGCTGTGCCGTTCACTTTCTGCGGTGTGCTGGCCTTGATGGCGGGCGTGCACTGGATCGTCGACCGGCGTATGAACCTGCACAAGGACGAACCGGATGAATAGGGTTCGCAGGCTGAAATTCGTGCTTTGGTCGCTGCTCGGCCTGGCGGCATCGGTCGCAGTGCCACGTTTCTTGTTGGGGCTGGGCAGCAGCACCAATCTTTCCGACGGCAATCCCTGGGGCATCTGGGTTGGGTTCGACGTGATGGGCGGAGTAGCGTTGGCGGCCGGCGGATTCATCGTGACCGCGACGGTGTACATTTTCAAGCTAGATCGTTTTCATGCCGTGGTGCGCCCCGCGGTGCTCACCGCTTTTCTCGGCTATGCGGCGGTGGCGATCTCGCTGCTTTTCGATCTCGGCCTGCCATGGAACATCTGGCACATGATGGTGTTCTGGAATCCGCACTCGGCGCTGTTCGAGGTTGGCTGGTGCGTCATGCTTTACCTGGCGGTGTTAGCGCTGGAATTCTTCCCCGTCCCAGCCGAGGACTTTCCGCGCATGGCGAAGGTACGCGCGGTGCTGGTCAAAGCTCGCTTGCCCTTGGTCATCGTCGGCATCGGGCTATCCACGCTGCACCAGTCCTCCCTCGGGTCGCTGTTCCTGATCATGCCCTCGCGGTTGCACGCCCTGTGGTACTCGCCGATTCTGCCGATTCTCTTTCTCATCTCGGCCATCGCCCTCGGACTCTCTATGGTGATGTTCGAGAGCCACGTAACGGCGTACCTGTACCGCCGCAAGCCCGAGGCCGAAGTCCTGGCTTCTTTCGCCGGCGCCTGCCGCTGGGTGTTGCTGGTCTATCTCGCAGCGCGATTTGGAGACTTGCTGGTTCGCCGCCAAGCTGGAGAACTCTTCAGCTCGAACTGGCGGTCCGCAATGTTCTGGTTCGAAATTGCGGCGATGGCGATCGTGCCCATCGCACTGTTCTGGAACTCACGCCTGCGGCAGAGCCGTGCGGGGCAGTGGGCAACAGCATCGCTGGTTGTGTTCGGCGTGGTTCTGAACCGAGTCGACGTCGGCGGTGTGGCACACCTGAGACCGGATGGCGCCTTCTACTTGCCCGCTTGGACAGAAGTGGCCATCAGCGTGGGCGTGGTCTCCGCCGCCGTTTTGGCCTTCCTATTCATGGTCGAACGCTTCAAGGTGTGGGAACAGCGTCCTGCCGATCCCGAGCAGGATCCGCTGAAGCTGCCTGAATTGGACCCGATCGGCGACACCTGGCTGGGAGTTCCGGGCCTGGCTGCCCGCACCACGTATTCGATGGCGTTCATTGTCGCCGCGGCTTTGGGATTCGCTTTCATGCATGTTCAGGCGGCGGAGATCCGAGGCCTGGAGCCAACTCCTGTTCACCAGGCCCGGGGCGGGCGGGACATCCTCTGGATTGATGGAAACCTGGATGGTTTCGGGGTCACGTTCAAGCACGTGGAGCACGAGAAACGGGAGGGCGCCAAACAATCGTGCGTGAAGTGCCACCACATGAATCTTCCCAGGGACGAGGGGACTGCGTGTGCGCGCTGCCATCGCGACATGTACCTGCCGAGCGACTCATTCCGGCACGACTGGCACGCCTCGCCCTCGGGAGGACGAGTGGCGTGTTACCAGTGTCACGCACGGGGACAGGCGCGCACGGCGGCCACCGCCGTCGCCTGCGACAAATGCCACAAGAACCTGGTCCCCTCCGGCGCTACCATTAAGGTGAAGCAATACCTGAGCGTTGCATATACGGAGGCGATGCACCGGCTTTGTATCGGATGTCACGTCAAGAAGGCGAAGGAGAACAACAAACCCGAGATGCCGCGCTGCGACTGGTGCCATAAGGACAAGCGTGAGGTCATTGATTCCCGCGAGATCGTTCTCCGCCGCCGTGGCTTGACCGCAATCAACGTCGTGCTGCCACCTCCAGACTCAGGGAGCAAATGATGCCGCGGCGTAGCCAAGCCGAAGTGGACCGGCTCCTGAGCGTGAGCATGTTGCAGGCGCCGTTCAACGTGGCCGTCATTAACCGCGACCACAAGATTGTGGCGGCCAACGAAAACTTCGAAGAATATTTTGGCAATTGGCGGAATCGTCATTGCTACGAGGTGTACAAGGGAAAGTCGCAGATATGTGAGAACTGCCAGTCCGAGGTCACCTTTGCGGATGGACGTGTTCGCGTTTCCGATGAGACTGGCATCGATCGGCACGGACGAAGCTGCCAGTACGCATTGCACCTTTCACCCCTGAAGGATAAGTCGGGGGCCATCAACCACATCGTCCAGATAACTACGGACCTGACGGAAACTCGGACTTGGCAGCGGCAATACGATTTGCTCTTCGAACGCGTGCCTTGCTCCGCGTTTGTCATCGACCGAGACTTCCATCTGGTCCGTGTGAATACGCGATTCCGCGAAACTTTCGGGGATCCGGAGGGCAAGTGTTGCTATCAGGTCTGCAAACGGCGCAAGACCCCTTGCCGCAACTGCACTGCTGCTATGACTTTCGCCGACGGCGCTGAACACGTTTCCAGTGAGGTGGGCGTCCACCCGGACGGGTCGCCCGCGCATTACTTCGTCACCAGTTCGCCGCTTTCGCGCAGCGATGAAGGCGTTGCGCATGTCATCCAGATGGCGACCGACATCAGCCAGGTTTATGAGTTGGAACGTGAGCTCAGAAAGACGCAGGATTTCTACGAGGCATTGATCCAGAACTCGCCTGCGGGCATTCTCGCCGTCGACCCAACCGGCAATCCCAAGCTTATGAACCCCGCGGCACGCGATCTGCTGGGATGGACGACTCTCCAGCTTCCCGCTGCAGCCCGGCTCAAGGAGTTGCTGCCGCAAGAGTTCTCGGAGTCCGAGGCGTGCGACAAAAAACTACTGGATCTGCCGGAGATTGCCGTACGTACGACCCGAGGACAGGAAATCCCGGTCCATTTATCAGCCGTTGAGCTAAAGAGTGGCCGGCAACATCTCGGGCGCGCAGCTTTTCTCGAGGATCTACGCGGAATCATGCGCCTGGAACAGGAAAAACTCGAGGCAGAGCGCATGGCCACCGTCGGTCAGACCGTGGCCGGACTCGCACACACCATCAAAAATCTTCTCATGGGAGTCGAGGGCGGGATGTACATGATGGATAGCGGCCTGTCGCGCGGTGATACCAAGCGAATTGCCTCCGGCTGGCAAATGCTGCAACGCAACTTCGAAAAAACCAACGCCCTGGTGAAAGACTTCCTCAGCTTTGCCAAAGGCCGTATACCGGAACTTCATCCCACCGACCCCAACACGTTGGCCCGCGACATCGTGAACCTTTATGTTGACGCCGCTCGCATGCAAGGCGTTGAGTTGGTGCTTGAAGCGGACCCACAAGTGAGCCCTGCCCCGTTGGATCGCCAGGGAATGGAGACCTGCGTCACAAACCTGCTTTCCAACGCGGTGGATGCTGCTGCCATGCGTGCAGAGGGGGGCGGCAAAGTCGTGCTGCGAACGCGCGAGGATGAGGGCGATCTGATATTCGAGGTTGACGATAACGGCAGCGGCATAGACGAGGAACTCAAGGAAAAGTTGTTCACCACCTTTTTCACAACCAAAGGCACCAAGGGAACAGGATTGGGACTCCTGACGACGCGAAAAATCGTGCAGGAACACGGCGGTCGGATGGAGGTCGATTCGACTTCTGGACAAGGATCCACCTTCCGCATCCGGCTTTCACGCGAGCGTCTCAAGGCGATCGCACGCGATGCAACCGCATCGGCGCCGCGATCGAGCGAGCAGAAACCATGAATGAGACAAGGCCAAAGCGCGTTTTGGTCGTGGACGACGAGGCTGATGTCCGCGAATACCTGCAAGCCGCACTCGAAGATGCCGGTTTTCTGGTTGAGACGGCCTGCGATGGGCTGGAAGCGCTGGGCTCGGTGAGGCGAAATGCCCCCGACCTGATCTCGCTGGACCTGGTGATGCCTCACCACTCTGGGGCACGCTTCTACCACGATCTCCAGAAGGATAGACAGTTGTCCAAGATTCCTGTCTTGATTGTCACCGGCCACGCCAAGGACGAACTAGGCAGGGCGGACTTCAGGGAAATGACTATGTCCGGACCGGGCGTTTATCTCGAAAAGCCCGTGCGGCCGGATTCTTATGTGAAGGCAGTACGCACTCTGCTCGGAATGGAATCTTCGGATGCGGAAATGATGGGACAGAATGACGAACTGCGCTCCGAGCTTGGCAACGCCTTGGCTGGTGCTGATCGTGAAACGTTAAAGCGCGCTCTGGAAGTGCTGAAGAAAAGGTAGGCTACCGCTCATGACACAAAACATAGCAGGACGGATTCTCGTGGTTGATGATGAAGAGGACGTTCTCACTTTCGTCGGCACACTTCTGGAAGATAACGGCTATTCCGTCATCAAGGCGATGAATGGGAAAGAAGGCTTTGCGAAAGCCAAAGCGGAGCTGCCGGATTTGATTTTGCTCGACATCTCGATGCCGGAAGAGAGTGGCGTGCGGATGTACCGCAACGTGTGCGGAGATCCGCAGACGAAGCATATCCCCGTGGTTGTCCTGACGGGCATATCGCATGATTTCAAACGGTTCATCGAGACCCGCCGACAAGTGCCTCCACCTGCCGGCTACTTCGATAAGCCGCCGGATCGTGAGCAACTACTGGCAAAGATCAAAGAACTAACAAGACCCAAGACCGTGGCGTGAACAGCGTCCTAGCCGACGTCGGACCCGTTGCTCCGTTTGCGGACTTCAAAACGAGAGGGGCGGTCCACCTCGGCGAAGTGCGGGTACCTTCGAAGACCACTCTTGTCCAAATTAGCGCTGCCGTACCGAGTCCCGCTGGGTAATGAAGAAGGCTGAGTCTCTGATAAGTTGAGTTTTCCCAAAGCCAACAAGTCAGAGGAGGACTCAGCCTTGAGCAAAGTATGCAGCATTTTCTC
>JAIQFT010000089.1 GCA_020073185.1 Terriglobia bacterium | reverse complement strand
GAAGACGGTGCGGCCCTGATTCATGAGCCATTGTGTACTCTCCTCGCATTCGAATCGCGGCAAGCCCGAAATGGCTTCAACTTATTGCGCAGCTACTACTTGCAGCCATCACCTTGCAACTTAACCGGACAGCAGTGAAACGGCTTCTACGCCGTCTTTGTTTTCTTCCCTGTCTTCGGCGCCTTGGTACTGACCATCGCATGTCTTAGGAGCATATTCGCCTTCGTCTGGTATCCGGGTCCGTAACCCTTAAGCCATTCGATGACATCCGCGTCCAAGCGCATGGTAACGGGCTTCTTAGTCGGCCGGTAGTACTGGCCGATCTCAGCATCTTTCCAATCCACAACCTCCGGCATGTCGGACCGATCAATGTCGGCGTCTTTCATTCTAGCGATGGCGGCGATTTCTCGTTTCTGTTCCCTTGTGAGTTTCTTCATAGCTTTTCCTCTCTCGGGAGGTTGCGGCGCGAGCTGAAATGATCCTGATTACTTCCTCGCTCCCGGTGTTCTCGAAACTGGTATGTACCACCAGCAGAATTGCACCGGGACCAATCGCGCCAAGAGTGATGAAGCGTTCCTCCTCCACGTGCGCGGCGTCGCGCTTTGTGAGGGCGTACGGATCATCAAACACCAGCGTGGCGGTCTCGAAGCTCACGCCGTGTTTGCTTCGGTTCTTCCGGTTCTTTTCTTCGTTCCATTCAAAGCGCATGCTTGCCGCTCAGACTAAAGTCTATGGTAAGTATGTACAGTTGTCAATACATGCTCCACGGTGGCCGTCGGATGTGCGCTGCAGAATGGTTGGGCACGTCAGGGATTCTTGGCGGCAACTCTCGATGAGCCGCCCTTCTTCTCGAGCCGTGCTGTCGCCGTCTTATGCACAGACCGCACCGCCTCAGCCTTTGCCATGGTGGCCGTCCTTGCTCGGTTTGGCTTCGCGCCTGTTTTACGAGACAACCCGGCGCTGGCAGCCGCGCTCTGGGCCATATCCAATCCAAAGAGTTCGGAGAGGTCTTGGCCGCCGCCGAGAACCTTTGCCGCAGCCGGTCCTCTCCTCGCCAGCGGAAGTGCATTGCCTGCCTTGGCGATCAGTTCCTTCTCGTCGACCTCATGAAGTCTGAAGAGAAATTCGGGCTGTTTGTCGAGCCGCGCGCCGATGCCATAAAGCACCGCCGCGACATGCTTGCACATCTCGGCCCAGTCGGGGCAACTGCACGAGAGTTTGATCTCATTTGGCGAAGGAAACAGGCCGGTCTTCTGCCGGCAGATGCGTTCCATGACGCCCTTAGAGAAATGTCCCTGCAGAAGCTCGACCAGCGAATCAATAGCGCCCGCGCAATCCTTGCAGATGGACTTCCAGCGCGCCTTCGTAACCGGAGTAACTCTTACGGCCACCGTGTAGATATCCGAGCCGCTGACCAGAGCCTTGATCTCACCGGGAGCAATTTGCAGATCGATTACCGAGCCGTTGCGCACGTACGTCCGCCCGCGCGGGAGACGGTTCGCGAAGTCACTATAGCGTTCGAGGTTCTCACACCAGGCTTTACCCCAGAAGGTCTTGGCAATGACGCGCCCTTCGATGATCACCGGCGAAACGGAGTGCCCCTTCTTCCTGAGCTTCTCCATCTTGCCGGCGGCTTGCCGTCGCCGCTCCGCCACGGAGACATACGGTCTCCACCCCCAGTCGGAGTGCATGGATCAGGTCTCCTTGAGCGCGGTGTTGAGGTCAAGCGCTACCAACCTGAGCAGTTCGTCGTCTTTCAATTCGGTCAGGAGCAGGTCAGCGCCGCCTTCGAGCATATCCTTCGAGAGCTGCCGCTTCGATTCGATCAACTGGTCGATCTTCTCTTCGACCGTTCCCCGGCACACGAACTTGTGCACCAGCACGTTCTTGTTTTGTCCAATGCGGAAAGCGCGATCGGTGGCCTGGTTTTCAACCGCCGGATTCCACCACCGGTCGAAATGCACCACATGCGAGGCAGCAGTAAGGTTGAGTCCGGCGCCTCCAGCCTTCAGCGAGAGCACGAAGAACCCGGCCGATTCGTCTTCCTGGAAGCGGCGCACCAGATTCTTGCGCTTCTTTACCTCGGTTTGCCCGTGAAGAACCAGGCCGGGACGGCCGAAAACCGATCCCAGAAACGCCGCCAACGGCGTAGTCACTTCGCGAAACTGGGTGAAGACGAGCACTTTTTCTTGCTTGGCGGCAATCACCTCCGCGATGTCCCGCAGACGCGCCCATTTGCCGCTGTCTTGCTCGCTCCATGCGCCATCGCCCAGCCACTGGGACGGGTGATTACAGATCTGCTTGAAGCGCATCAGGAACGACAATATCAGACCCTTCCGCTGGATACCCTCCGTGTCTTCGAGTAGCTCCGCCAATTCTTTGACCGCCTGCTGATAGAGCGCCGCCTGTTTTCGGCTGAGCTGGCAGAACGACTTGACCTCAGTTTTGTCAGGCAGATCGGCGATCACCGTTTTGTCGGTCTTCAACCTTCGCAAGATGTACGGTCGTACGAGTTCGCGCAAAGGGCCGTATGGATTGTGGGGTCGGTCCGCAAGGCGCTTGGTGAAGTTCGTGAATTCCTTTGCCGACCCGAGCAGCCCCGGGTTGATGAAGTCGAAGATGGACCATATATCTCCGAGGCGGTTCTCAATGGGCGTGCCGGTTAGGGCGAAGCGCGATCGTGCACTGATCTTCTTGGCGGTGCGAGTCTGCTTAGCGTCCGGGTTCTTAATGGCCTGCGCTTCGTCGAGCACGAGCAGTTGCCATGAGGCGTCCGCAATCCACGGAATGCGGAGCAACGATCCATAGCTGGTAATCACCAAGTCCATTTCCCGTAGACGCTCAGGCGCAAGCGTCTTCAAATCGGCCGCAGCCATGGCGGACGGATGGGCAATGAACGCCTTCAAGCTGGGCGTAAAGCGTTCCAGTTCCGAGGCCCAGTTGGCGAGCAGCGAAGCGGGAGCGACCAGCAGGCTTGGCTGCTGCTTGCCGTCCCCCTGGCTTTTTAGCACGAGGAACAGCGCCAGCACCTGAATGGTCTTGCCCAGTCCCATGTCGTCAGCCAGGCAAGCGCCGAGTCCGAGTTTCGCTAGCAGGTAGAGCCAGCGCACGCCCACCTGCTGGTAAGGCCGCAGCGTGCCATGCAGCGCCGCGCCGGGATCGATGCGGGCCAGCCCTTCAGGACTGCGAAGCCCTTTCAGTGTCTCCGTCAACCACGGACCGGCGATCACTTGAGCCCAGTCAGGATCGGCAGCGACGGGCGTTCCATCGGCGCCAACATCGGCGCCAGCGATCATTCGCATTGCCTCCCCGAAACTGAGGCCATTCTCGGCGGCGGCGCGCTCGACCTGGCCGAAGTGTTCGATCATGCGGCTCAATCGCTCTCGGTCAACTTCAACCCAGCGCCCTCGCACAAGCGCCAGCCCATCGGACTTGGTCAGCAATTCTCGGATCTCAGCAGCGCTCAACGTTTCGCCGTCGAGCGTGATTTCCACGCGGAAATCCAAGAGTGCGTCCTTTCCCATTCCCGATGGTTTATTGCCGCCAACTTTGGCCGACACTTGCGGACGCGGAGGGCGGTTGGCCCGCCATGTCGCCGGCATCCGCACAATCACACCCGAGCTTTCCAATTGCGGGACGTCCCTCAGGAGCTGCAGGGCTTCATTGGGCTTCCAGCGCAACGGATGGAAGACCTCACCCGCGTCCACCATGGCCTTCAGCCACGGACATCTCTCCGCTGCTCGTTGTACGGGAAGAAGCAGAGACAACAAACGATCCTTGTTTGCCGCTCCCGCATACTCGCGCAGCGCCTGGCCCAGCGGAAGATGCTGCGCCTTGGCGTGCGCTGACAACCGGGTCGTGTAGGTCGCGAGAAATGCGAACGGTGCCTCCTCATCCTTGCGATTTTCGGCAAGATTGAAGTGCACGCGCCCGACAAGGTTCCACGCCGGGTTGCGGCGCTTAAGGAACTCCTGAACCCCGCATTCCGACTCGGACAACTCAAGCCCGAAGGCTGTGTCCAGTTCCTGCCAGAGAGCCTGGAGGACCGTTGGCGTCAGATACTCCGCCCCAGTCATCGCGGGCGCTGCCAGAGCCAACCACTCCAGTTCTGCGTCGGGCGGAGGGGGAACATGCGCATTCTGTCGCGACGGCTCGATATCCGGTTGCGTGCAGAGGGCGGTCACTAACCGCGCCCCGAACTCGCGCCAGTAGCAGAAAACAGGAGGAAGCACCGTTCCGACCTCACCGGCGCCGAGTTGGAGGAGACCATGGCCCGACCCACGCGCGAAAGCATCGCGTAGACGCTGAGCAAGCTCCGGATCAAGAGCCGGCGCGTTATCCTCCTCGATCAAGCGCAGACGACCGTGCGGGGTCAGGATCGGAACCACGGAGACCGAATCCATGCAGAAAACCTATCAGCTAGGACGAGCAAGCCGCAACGATTCGGTCACGCTTCCTTCGCCAAGCATCGATATCCTTTCCCCTATTCCTCAGCACTGCGCTGGGACATCTCAGCAAGAGACGTTTTCCAATCGGTCTTGGCACGCAACGCCCACGGCACATTCGACGGCACGCCTGGAGCAATGGTTCCGCTTAAGCTATTGAAATGATGCGGTGAGGATAAGGGGCTGGATTGAGGCCTGCTGACTCCGCCTTGACTTCACGGCACAAACGCAAAAGCTGGAACACGGATAAGCCCATGAGAATGTTGGAAATTTGCGGCTCCTCCGAAATTAGACCAACTGACTACCTGGCCTTGACCGGATCCGCCAGACCACACGCAAGTTGTTGATAATAAAGTGGTGAGCGCGGAAGGAATCGAACCTTCAACCTACTGATTAAGAGTCAGTTGCTCTGCCAGTTGAGCTACGCGCCCAGGCTGTTTCCTTCTAACAATTTACCACGATCCAACGATGATACAACTGAGTTTGTGTCAGTTGCTCAGTAGCAGAATCAACGATTTGAACGGAACTCACCGTAAGCCGCCGAACCGGCCGATGTAGGCCGTCCCTTCAAAAGTCCCCAGACTGCAAAACGAGTTTGTAACCTTCCTCGTGCCGTACCGCATATCGCGTACTGTCGCTGCTGGGCACTGCAGCCGGGCTTGTTCCGGGCGGAATTCGAGGCTGCCTGAACGACCATGTGGGCGGAATTTTGGTCCGTAATCATTCGGGTCGAGTGTCAAACCGCTTGCGTTTCATTGGGCGAAATGCTCCTTCGTCGGATTCTGCCTCTGAGCGACTGTGGTGCAGCAGAAGAAATGAGATTCCAACGACCGTCATAAACATATTCACGGATCTTCATTGGTAAGCCTTGATATGTGCCCTGCCGCAGGGCGCCTCTTCAGAGGTACGCTCGGCGGGTGCATCTTCCCGGGTTTTGTCCCAGCCCACTATCATGCGGTCAGGTATCTCACGGCGCGCCGAATCCTGCGGGCAGTGGTTCTGAATCGGGATGGATGCCACTTAAGAAAGGTCACTTGTCATGATGAAGAGGGGCTTCATCTCGAAGCTCTTGTAGTGCGGCCGCAGTCGTTCGGTGTTGTAGTGTTCTTTCACGTTCACGACTTTTTTCGAGGCGGTCACAGCGTCGATCGGCATGTTGTCGTATCGGCCGTTTTTGAGGACAACAAGCCTGCCGTGGACCTTGTTGAGAATCAAGTTCAGCGCAAGATTGCCGTAGGCCATGGGGACGATCGAGTCGATCGCGTCAGGATCTCCACCGCGGACCAAGTAGCCCAGTTTTTGGTTGATGACGTGGATGAGTTCGCCGTTATTGTATTTCGGGGAGAGTTCTTGCAGCCTCTCCGAGACCAGATCGCCGATTCCGCCCAGTTTCTTATGCCCAAAGGCGTCCGTCGTCTCCTTTTCAAAGATCATTTCCTCACCTTCCAACATCGCTCCTTCGGACACCAGCAAGACAGAATACCGGCTTGGGTTCTTGCGGCGGTCGGCCACCAGCAATTCTGTCAACCGCTCGACATTGAACTTATGCTCCGGAATGACGCACCGGTTCGCTGCCCCCGCCATGGTCGGCAGCATGGCCGTGAAGCCGGCATAACGGCCGAACACCTCGACCACCAGGAAACGTTCATGCGAACCGGCGGAAGTCCGCAGGCTGTTGATCATCTGAATCGTGCGCGTCACACAGGTGCTGAACCCGATGCAGTAGTCGGTTCCCGGAACATCGTTGTCCATGGTCTTGGGAATCCCTACCACCTTCACGCCTTCTTGATGCAGGCGTACGCCATAGCTCAGCGTGTCGTCGCCGCCGATCGGAATCAAATAGTCGATTCCGAGCCAGTCAAGATTCTTGAGCACTTCCGGCGTCAAGTCGTTGTTCTCGGCTTGGTACGTGCCCTCCAAGTGAGCGGGGATATGGGATTTCTTGACCTGACTCGGATTCGTACGGGAGGTATGCAGGAAGGTCCCCCCGGTCCGGCCTGCCCGAATGACGAGCTCTTCCGAGAGGGTCTGGAAATTGTCGCGATTGTCGTAGTCCTTTTCGCGAATGATGTTGATCAAGCCTGCCCATCCGCGCCGTAGGCCGATCACCTGATAGCCCTCCCGCAGCGCCCGAATTGTGACCGCACGGATCGCCGGGTTCAAACCCGGCACGTCCCCGCCGCCGGTCAGGATTCCGATTACGGATTTCCTCGTGTTGATATTGGCCATGTTGTGTCCTCCGTGGTTGCTGCACAACCTGCAGGCGGCTTCCGCATCCGCAGTACCAGGGGAGGGAATACTGGAAACGCAGGCCGAGACATACGTAGCTCACGCCCTGCAGGGCAGATCGCCCCAGTCCGCGGCCGGTAACAATCCCCTCAAAGGAATTTTCACCTGCAGCTTAGCAGATCGAAAGGCCGGCGTTCAGAACTTCTCCGGTTCTTTCGGTCGACCGCCGGATCGCTTTGATCACTGGCCTGTGTGTGCACCGCCAGTGGCGGCGGTCCACGTCGTGACAGCGGGCCCCTGGCGTGACACCGACGTTGTGATCGAGGGACCCGCGGTCGTCGATATCGAGCAGGCGATTGCAACGATGTGGGCAACTCCTTGGTTCGCCGATCTCCGAAAAAGAACTCCCTCGGCATGCTGGCCACGACGCGTAACGCTACCTCACCCGCTGGGGCTTCTCCCCATATCGCCGGGGGTTGACGGCTGGACGAATTGATCGCAGCGATTGCCCGGCGTTCGATCTGGTTGACCGACGCCTACTTTCGTGAACGACAATCAACGACGAGCGGGTTGATGGGGCCCGGGGCGAGACACGCTGACGAAGCGAGTATTCACGATGGCGGCTTCGTTGATCCCCGAGACGTGCACCAGTACGCTTCTTGCGTACTGGGCGACCTGCTGAACTCCAGCGGCGTATTGCAAATTGGGGTTGCTGATTCCGCCGTTGTAAGCGCCGACTGCTTGTTCAATATCTCCGTCGAAGTGGTCGAGCAGATCCCGCAAAAGAAGGCCAGCATAGGTAGTGAGCACGTGACCATCGAGGCTGTCGAAATTCAGCTGTCGGGATGGGCGGAGCCGCTCGGGCAGCGCGGAATAGTCGCGCTTGTCGTGAAGAAAGAGTTCATGCGCATACCGCAGGGTTTCCCGGGTGATCTGCCAGGGCCCAAGCGAATAGTTTTTCACCAGCACGCGTCCGCGGCGGCGTTTCAGCACAATGTCGCCTGGCTCGGCTTTTCTTTTCCACGTGGTGTGTTCCAGGTCACCTTGAACGTCGAGATAGTTATTTTCCATGGCGCCGATGCCGAGAAACACGTCCAGGGGAATCGAATAGAACCTGGCGACGGCAATGACGTCGGCCGCGAACTCAGTCGCTTGCTGTCGAGTCAGGCTCCCGACCGGAAAATCCGGCTGCAGCCTCACTCGCGGGTCAGTCCTCGACTTGAACTGAATGAACCGCGATACGGGTACGGCAAGCTGGTGGGGATCGATCTCGTCAAGCTTGCGCCGTACGGGGCGGTTGTAGGCAGAGACGAAGATGGCAGTCTGCTGCCGCAGATATGGAATCCTATAAGCAGGTGTTGCCACGAGCTTGAATCCACTGATGATTGCTCGGGCCTCGAGTCCAGCCAGATAAGGGATTGCGGTCACGGCATCGTTGGGAGCGAGAATGGTAACGCGGTAGTCTGGACCGTGAGCGGTCTCGTTGGCCTCCAGGAACACGGCCGCTTCGTCCACGTCGGGGCGGCTTCGAATGTAGTCGAACTGCAGATAGGCGGACAGTTCGTCGCTGAATTGTCCGACTTCTGCGAGCAGCACGCCGGGACCGACGGGATAGCGTAGGGTAGTTCCAGATACGACCACCTGGGGCGCAACAGTTTCGGGCAGCACAATGGATCTGGGCCATGTTCGAAAGGCTATCCAGCCAGCCAGTGCCAGTAACGAGACTACAAGAAGAGAACAGGCTATCGACAAGCCCGCGGAGGAATGCGGGGCTGGGTCCGCCGAAATGTCGTCTCGTTTGATACGAGAATTCTAGCGCGATGCGCGAAAGCAGACACGGGCTGGAGGCCAGTCGTAAAGCGTTTGCTGGATCTCGTCAGCATGGTGCCAGATTCGTTGACTGTTTCGCAGGCGAAGAGGAATCTCTTGATGAGCTTGAGGTTGCGGCGCTATGGCCTGGGACATGCGCACGGTTATCGTGGTACGTGTCCTTCGGACAATATCCCGGTTTGGTTCCCCGTTGTATACTCCGGCGGGTGATCGCGGATAAGAAATCTGGCTGGCTGCTGCTGTTCGTATTGCTGACCACGGCTGCCACTGCGCAACCGAAGGTTGAGCGCGTACTGGTGCTCAAGCGGCAACACAAACTGCTGTTGCTGAGTGGGGACCAGGTCGTAAAGGCGTATGAGGTCGCGCTGGGACGTGGTGGTCTCGGACCGAAACAGCGGCAAGGAGATCGCCGGACACCGGAAGGACTTTACACGATTGATTTTCACAATAAAGCCAGCAAGTTTCATTTGGCGTTGCACATCTCGTATCCTCAATTCGCCGACAAGCGACGCGCCCGGCGGATCGGAGTAAAGCCCGGCGGCGACGTCATGATTCACGGTCTGGGGCCTGAATTCTCCTGGGTGGGAGCCAACCATCGTGTTTCCGACTGGACAGATGGTTGTATTGCCGTGACCGACACGGAAATCGAGGAGATCTGGCAGTTGGTTCCAGATGGAACGCCGGTGGAGATTCGCCCCTAGCAGCCCGTGGTGCAAGTCTGGATTCGTGAGCGGAAAGTACTGAAGTATCCACAGGCATAGTTCGTAGAATGTCGCGCATGTCGATGGGGACGCGCAAGCAGCGGGAGAAGCAAGAGGACATCTGGATTGCGCA
>JAIQFT010000088.1 GCA_020073185.1 Terriglobia bacterium | reverse complement strand
CGCAGTGCCAAAGCACGACTTGCGGAAGCCCTGGAACAGGCCGCTGCGGAAGCGATCTCGTCGATTACTGCCGACAACGCTGTCGCTTGGTTCCGCCACTGCGGCTACAGGGTACAGCAACCATGAATCCGCTCTAGAACGCTGCGAGTCGCGGGCGCCCGCGCCCGCGCCACAAGAGCCCGAAGCCCGGAGCCCGAAGCCTATCTCGGTTTGCGCACATCGCCGGAGATGACGCCGTCCTTGAGGTGGATGACGCGGTGGGCGTACTCGGAGATGTCGTGCTCGTGGGTAACCAGGACGATGGTGTTGCCCTGCTCGTGGAGGCGGTCGAGGACGGCCATGATCTCATTGCCGGTCTGCGAGTCGAGGTTGCCGGTGGGCTCGTCGGCGAGGATGATCGAAGGCCGATTCACCAGCGCGCGGGCGATGGCAACGCGCTGGCGCTGGCCGCCGGAAAGCTCGTTGGGCTTGTGCATCATGCGGTGCTCCATGCCCACCGACTTCAGCGCTTCCTTGGCCCGCACCAGGCGCTCCTCGGCGGGCATGCCAGCGTAGATCAGCGGCAGCTCGACGTTGTGCAGGGAAGTGGCGCGGGCGAGCAGGTTAAAGGTCTGGAACACGAATCCGATTTCCTTGTTACGGATCCGCGCCAGTTCGTCGTCGTCGAGTTCGCTGACGAGCTGGTTGTTGAGCCAGTAGCGGCCCTTGCTGGGCGTGTCGAGGCAGCCGATGAGGTTCATCAGCGTGGACTTGCCGGAGCCGGAAGGCCCCATGATGGCGACGTACTCGTTGCGCTCGATGCGCAGGTTGACGCCCCGCAGCGCGTGCACCTGCTGTTCGGAACCCATGTCGTAGGTCTTCCACAGGTCCTCGGTGCAGATCATGCAGCCGTCAGGAGGGGCGACTACGTTTTCGGATACGCTGGCGACCTCAGTGGCCATATTTGGGTCTCTCAATTCTTTAGGTTTCTCGGTCTTTCGCTCTCGCAGTCGGTCAGTCTCCCAGTTTGGAACACGTCGACACACTGAAAGACTGACGAACCTGAGATCCCACAACAAGTTTTGACGCCCTGGGCGTCACAAGGTTAGGACTTTTCTTCTTCTTTCTTGGGTGCGGAATTGTCCACCTTGACGGAGGCGCCGTTGCGCAGCGAGCGCAGCACCTTGTAGCTGCCGGTTACGATTTCCTGTCCCGGCTCGAGCCCGCTGGTCACCTCGATATCGGTGACGCCGGTGATTCCCGTGTCCACCTTGACGAACTCGGCCTTCTTGTCGCGCACTACGAACACGCCCTGGATTTCCTCCTTGTCCTTGGCGCTGAGCGCGGGCGACGCCGCCTGCACCGTGCCCTTCTTGGGTTTGGTCTCAAGGTCTGCCTTCTGGCGAACGGTGAGCGCCTGGATAGGTATGGCGACGGCATTATTTCGCGTCGCAGTTCTAATCTTCGCGGTGGTGGAGAGGCCCGGACGCAAATTCAGCGGCGGGTCCTTGATGGTGACCACGACCTTGAAATCCTTGGCTTCCTGGCTGCCCGTGGTGGTTTGCGTAGTAGCCAGGCCGGTGGAGCGCACGACGGCGTTGTTGCCGATTTCGGTTACATCGCCGTGGAACACTTTCTTCGGGATGGCATCAATCGTGACTTCCGCGGGCTGCCCCAACTTCACGTTGACGATATCGGTTTCGTCCACCATGACCTCGGCGGTGACCACCGACATGTCGGAGACGGTCATCAGCAGGCTACCGGGCGAACTCTGAATGCCCATGATGACGGTCTCGCCTTCGCGCACCGGCAGATTGCTGACGATACCGTCATAAGGCGAGGTGTACTCGGTCTTGCTGAGCACGTCGCTGGCGTGGGTCAACTGCGCCTGCATCTGGCGGATGCGCTCCTGAGTGGAGGCGGTCTGAGCCTTTGATTGCGCAATGCGGGCACGAGCCGAGGCAACGGCGGCGTCGGCGCCTTCGAACGTGGCTTTGCGAGTGTCGTAGTCCTGCTTGGGGATCAGCGCCTGGCCGTAAAGAGCTTCGCCGCGCTGGTAATCGAGCTTGGCGCGGTCGTAGTCGGCGCGCGCTTTGTCCAAATCGGACTGGGCGCTCTTCAGCGCGGCTTCGGAAGCGGCGTAGTCGGTCTTGGCGGCGGCGAGTTGCGCCTGCATGGCGGCCACGTCGGCGGCCGACTGTATGTAATCCAGCTTGGCCAACAATTGGCCTTTCTTGACCTGCTCGCCCTCATGCACGAACAGCTTGGTGATCTTGCCGTAGCCGTTGGCGCCGATGTTGACGTAGGTCTTGGGCTTGATTTCGCCGGAGGCGCTGACCACGGAGGTCAGGTCCTGACGCGCCACTTTGCCGGTCTGCACCACCACTACGCCCTTGCCGCTCTCATGGACGGTGAAGCCGACGATGGCCAGCAACAGAACCAGGACTCCAACTCCGATCGCGATCTTTTTTCCATTCTTCACGTTGCCTCACTCGACAATGCCCGCATGGCATTCCTGGGGCGCAATCACCCCGGATCATCGCCTGCTAGGATTACGCAGGTACCCCAGGAGAAGTTCCCAGTTTCGCACATTCGGACCGCCAATGACCCGATGCGCGACCAGGAAAGCGCTTACCTTGACCCATTATATTGGCAAGCGTGAGATGCTGCATCCACTCCCCAGCACCATTTGGCGGGGATGTACCGCGCATGCCATCCGGGTCTGTGGAAGATGTTGGCAGCTCAACAGATATGGCGCGGGATCAGAGAGAAAATGTGTGCGCCTTATCCTTGCTTTAAATGGGGTAAGAACATAGAATTTAAAAGCCCGAATTGTCTCCCAGGAGCCCATTCTCGATGTCGTACAAATCAGGTTGGAGTCGTTCGTTGGCGGTGAGTCTGGCCCTCTGTCTGTGGTGCGCAGCCGGAGCTTTCGCCCAGAGCGATGCAACCGGCAAGAAGCCGGACGGCAAGACCCCTGCCGCATCGCAAGGACAACCAGGGCAAGAGACTGACCCGCTTAAGCGCCCCTTATCGGAAAAGCAGAAAAAGCAGCAGGAGAAAGCGCTGAAGCAGGAGATCAGCAAGGTTTACAAGAAGTGGCTGGACGAGGACGTGCGCTGGATCATCACCGATGAAGAGCGCGCCGCCTTCAAGCAGCTTTCCAATGACGAAGAGCGCGACCAGTTCATCGAGCAGTTCTGGCTGCGCCGCGATGCCACTCCCGACACCGCGGAGAACGAATACAAGGAAGAGCACTATCGGCGCATCGCGTACGCCAACGAGCACTTCGCCGCCGGCGTGCCGGGGTGGAGGACCGATCGCGGCCGCATGTACATCATGTACGGCAAGCCGGACGAGATCGAGGCGCATCCCAGCGGCGGGAACTACCAGCGCCCGATCGAGGAGGGCGGCGGCTCGACTTCAACCTTCCCCTTCGAGGTCTGGCGCTATCGCTACCTGGAGGGGGTTGGCCAGGAGATCATGATCGAGTTCGTTGACCCGTGCATGTGCGGCGAATATCACATGACGATGGACCGCTCGGAGAAGGACGCGCTGCTGCACGTGCCCGGCGCGGGTGCGACCTTGTACGAGCAGATGGGCATGGCCGACAAGGCGGACCGCTTCACCAACGGCGGCCTCGAGCGGCTGGGAACCGGTCCCTTCAGCCAGAACTGGCAGGGCAAGCAGTTCGACCGGCTGGACCAGCTTTACCGGTTAAGTCAGCCGCCGGCGATCAAGTTCAAGGACCTGGACGAGGTGGTGACGCACAAGATTCGGATGAACCTGCTGCCGTTTGACGTGCGCGTCGACTTCGTGAAGGTGACCTCCGACACGGTGCTGGTGCCGGTCACTATCCAGATGAAGAACCGGGACGTGATCTGGTCGAGCAAGGACGGCGTGCAGCGCATGATGGTCAACATCCTCGGCAAGGTGACGACCCTGACCGGCCGCGTGGCGCAGACGTTCGAAGACACCGTCACCGACGGGCTGCCGGATGAACTGCTGCCCAAGGTCCTCGACAACAGCCACGTGTACTGGAAGGCGCTGCCGCTGCGCCCCGGGCGCTATCGCGTTGACATTGTCTTGAAGGACGTGAACGGCGATAAGATCGGGACTTGGAGCCGTGGTATCCAGGTACCGGAGTTCAGCGAAGACAAGTTGGCCTTCTCCAGCCTGATCGTGGCCGACGAGATGCAGAAGGTTTCAACCAAGAACGTGGGCGCCGGCAGTTTCGTCATCGGCGACACCAAGGTTCGTCCGCGCTTGGATTCGTCCAGCGGGCAACCGGCGATGTTCAAGCGCGACCAGAAGGTGAATTTCTGGATGCAGGTGTATAACCTGGGGATCGATCAGCATACGCACAGGCCCTCGGCGAACATCTCCTACGAAGTGGTCAACGTGACGACCAACAAACCGGTGGTGCAGCTGACCGAATCCACGGCGGAGATGGGCAACACGGGCGAGCAGGTGACGCTGCAGAAGTCGTTTGCACTGCGTGATGTCCCCCCGGGCACGTACCAGATCACCATTAAGGTCAACGACCAGATTTCGAAGCAGGATTTGAAGTCATCGGCGAAGTTCGCCGTCGAGTAGCCGCGGCTGGCGAGCGCGGGCCGCAAATTCACAATGGAGGTGCTCATGGGCCGAAAGCTTGGATGCGTGATGGTCCTGCTGGCACTGACGCTTCCTGCAGCAGCGGTCGGGAAGCCCGGCGTAATCACCGGCATCGTCCGAAATTCCGCCGGCGTGCCGCAGATGGGCGCCCTGGTGGAGGTTTTTTCCAACGCCACCCAGGCGGTGAAGGTCTTCACGGATGCGCGCGGTTTCTACAAAGCCGCCGAGTTGGTACCAGGGATCTACCAAGTCAAAGTCAGCGCGCCGTCCTTTTTGCCATCCTTGCGTGAAAACGTGGCGCTCAGGGCGGGTGCCAGTGTCCTGGTGAACATCACGCTTAGCACGCTGTTCGAGGCCGTGCAACTGCTGCCGCAGCGGCAGGCCCATTCCGATGACGACGGCTGGAAATGGACGCTGCGCTCGGCGGCGAACCGTCCCATCCTGCGCGTCGTGGGCAACGGGCCGCTGGTGGTGACCAGGAGCGGCAGCGGGGAGCGGACGCTGAAGGCAACGCTGGAGTTTGTGGCTGGCAGTGATGCCGAAGGCTTCGGCAGCGCAGGCGAGATGAGCACGAACTTCACCTTTGAGAAGTCGCTGTTCGACGCCGGGATGCTATCGGTGAAGGGCAACCTGGGTTATGGCGCTGGTCCGCAGAACGGAGTCGTCCGCGCCGCCTACTCGCACAAGATGGACGATGGCTCCAAGCCGGAACTGGCGCTAACCTTCCGCCGTTTTTCCAATCCTGACCTAAACTTGCGTACTCCGTCGCTGCAGGCCATGTCGCTGCGGCTGTCGGATGCCATCACTCTCGCCGACTTCATTGATCTGCGCGTCGGCGGCGAGTATCAAACCGTGCAGTTCCTCAGCCGGGCGAGCGCGCTGAAGCCGTTCGCGATGGTGGACGTGCACCTGTCGCCCGATACGGTGTTCGAATATCGCTACGCCAGCGCCGAGCCGAACATGGCAGCAGCGAAGGGATTCGAATCTTCCCTCGCCGACGTGCTGGAGTCCGGACCCCGGGTTTCGATGGTGGAGCGCGGCGCAGTGCTGCAGAAGGCACGTCACCAGGAAGTTTCGGTATCGCATCGCATGCGCAACACCCGCCTGCAACTGGCAGCGTACTCGGACCACATCCGTAACACCGCCCTGACTGGTGCGGGCGATCTTGACCGTCCCATGGCGGAAGTGCTGCCCGACCTCTATTCGGGCACGTTCACCTACAATGCGGGGCAGCTAAACTCCGACGGCGTACGGGTGGTGGTCCAGCAGAAGCTGTTGCCGGATCTGACCGCCACGCTGAACTATTCGTGGGGCGGAGTGCTCGATCTCACGGACAGCGACGTGGAGCTGCCGCGCGTGCGCTCTTCCGTGCACCGCGAATGGCGGCACTCGGTGGGCGCGAAGCTGGCCGGCACGATGCCCGGCACGCATACGCGCTGGGCAACGTCGTACCGCGTTGCCAATCAGAAGTCGCTGACCCCGGTAGACATGTTCGATTGCTCGCCGGGACAGATGGATCCCTACTGGAACGTCTTCATTCGGCAGCCCATCCCGGGAACCGGTTTCCTGCCGGGTAGGATGGAAGCGCTGGTGGACCTGCGCAACCTGCTGGCGCAAGGCTATGTGCCGGTGATCGGACGCGATGGCCGCACACTGTACCTGGTGCAGTCGGCGCGCGCGGTGCGCGGCGGGTTGGCGTTTGTGTTTTAGCTAGACTGTCGGCGGGTCGGAATAGTCAGACTGAAAAGGGCAGCGCGGATGCTGCCCTATTTTGATGTCTGAAGCCATCCTGTGCTGTTGCCGCGCGGAACGCGGCAGCGCGCTGGACTTTACCCTCCCAGACGTTGGGTTGCCCAAAACGGGAGCGCCAAGTTGAGCGTGGGCGCGGAATCGCTTGACTCCCGAGCCGTCGGGAGCAGACTTGCAGTGAGCTGTCCTGTCCACCCTCAGGAGGTGCGGGCCTATGACCAAGACAATGTTGGAGCGAGCCGAAGAGAACCTCGTTGACCCCATGCACAAAGTGTCGCGGGCGAGCACGGCGATGGCGGAGGCGATTGAAAATGGCATCCACGCCGTGAAGCGCGTCGGTAAAACCGGCAGTGATGCGGCCGAGGAATTCATCGAAGACACCAAAGACCGCATCAAGCGCCACCCCGCAGGAACGGTGGTAGCCGCCTTCGCGATCGGAATCGTCGTCGGCGGGTTCTTCGATTGGGTGATTCGTAGAAAATAATTCCTGAACGGTTCGATAACCGGCAAGCAACTTGGCAAGCAAACCCTGGGGCGGGCGCTCTCCCGCCCCGGGCTGCGCGCGGCGACAGCGCTCAACTGGTACCACCCCCACCCGACTCTTTTCTGCTTAGCTCAGTCCGGAGCGGGCACAAAGCGGTAGCCCAGCCCGCGAATGGTGATGAGATGCCGGGGCTTGGCAGAATCCTTTTCGATATAGCGGCGCAGGCGGACGATAAAGTTGTCGATGGCGCGCGTTTCCGTCTCTTCGCTGAGATTCCAGACGTTCTCCAACATCGCCTTCCGCGACACCGGCCGGCCGCTATTCTGGATCAGGTAGCGCAGTAGTTCGCCTTCCATCATGGTGAGCTGGAACACGCGTTTGCCGGAAGAAATTTGCAGTCTCCCAAAATCAACAACCTTGTCGCCGAAGGTGAAAATATCCGGCTCACGGGGCTTCGCGTTTTCGCCATTGTCGGCGGCCTGCAGCCACTCTTTGCGACGCAGCAGGCTTCGAATGCGAGCCTGCAGGATGTCGAGATTGAATGGCTTCGGCAGGTAATCGTCGGCGCCGGCTTCAAACCCTTTGAGCACGTCTTCGGGGCGGCCCCGGGCGGTCAGCATCAGCACAGGAACGAAATTCTCGGCATCGCGCAGCTCGCGTGCCACGATGAATCCATCCTTGCCGGGCAACATGATGTCGAGGATGACCGCGTCGAAGGTCTTTTTGTCCTCCAGCAGGAACTGGAGCGCGCCTTCGCCGCTCTCGACGACTTCCACCGCGTGCCCTTCGGCTTCCAGGTTGAAGCGTAGCCCCTGGGCCAGGTGGGGTTCGTCCTCGACGATCAGGATTCGGCTCATGTGCGATAGACCCTGGGGAAGCGGATGCTGAACGTGCTGCCGCGCCCTTCGCCTGCACTTTCGGCCATCACCTCTCCACCGTGACGCCGCACGATGGAACGCACGATGAACAGACCCAATCCGGTTCCCCTGATTGCGCTGGTCACCTGCATGGGGATGCGGTAGAAACGCTTGAAAATTCGCTTCAGCTCGTCTCGTGGAATGCCGACGCCGTTGTCGCGCACGCGCAGCAACGCGGTGTCGATGTCAGGCGTCAGCACATCCACGACGATATCCTTTTCCGCGCCCGTGTACTTCACCGCGTTATCCAGTAGATTGGCCAGCACGGTGCGCAGTTCCTCGCGATTGGCAATCACCTCGATGCTGCCGGCGGGCACGTTGCCCAGTCGCAGCGCACCGGGCGGGAGTTGATGGCGCAGGTGGGCGACTTCGACCGAGTCCCTGACGACGCCACAGAGATCCATGGCTTCGCGATGGCTCTGGCCGGCGCCTTGCCGCGCCTCCCCGGCCTTGAGCACCTGCTCGACCGTGCCCAGGAGGCGGTCGGTATCCTCCAGCATGATGCGGTAAAAATCGCGGCGTTCATGGTCGCCCAACTCTCGCCGTTGCAGGGTCTGCAGGTACAGGCGGATGGAGGTGACCGGAGTCTTCAACTCGTGGGTCACGGCGTTCAGGAAACTGTTCTGTTGCTCGTTGCGCCGAATCTCGCGGACCAGGAACACGGTGTTCAGGACAACGCCGGCGATGATGAAAGCGAAGAAGATGACACCCAGGACGAGGGCGCCGACCTCGCGCCACTTCAGGACGATCCAACTGACGTTGAGCGCGATGGCGACGCCAATCAGGCAGGCGCCCAGGGTGATGAAGAATACGATCGTCTTGGTGCGGCTGGCGACGCGCATCATCGCCCACATTGTAGTGGATGAAGTGCGGAACGGAAAAAGCCGCCGGTTACATCAGTTATGGAACGTGGCGCTCGGTCGGAGTAAAGTTCTGAACAGAGGCTCGACGATGAAGGTGCCCGCTTTCGCGGTGAGAACCTGCACCCTTGTGATGCTTTGGGTGCTGGCGTTCACAGCTTCGCTGTCCGCAGACAATCCCAAGCGATCTCGATCGGACAAGAACATCGACGCTATTGGACACCGAAACATCGCCAGGAAACCCAACTGGTATTCAACCGGGCAAGAGGCGCAGCTAGGAAAACAAATGTCGGCAGCGCTTGAGCGCTCCGCCATTCTGGTGCGTGACCCTACGATTGCTGATTACCTCCCACGCGTCGTGCGAAAAATAGCCCAAAACTCCGATGCAGTCCTGCCCATCACTGTTCAGGTTGTAGAGAGCGGTGTGGAAGCGAGCCCGGTCACGCTGCCTGGCGGATACCAGTACATCGACCGCGCACTACTCCTCCAGTTAGGCAACGAGTGTGAACTCGCCAGTGTGCTTGCACGTGGGATTGCGCACACAGCATTACATTCGGCTACGCGAGGATTTACTCGCGAGCAAATGGCGCAGATCGCGAGTGTTCCGCTAATTGTATCCGGGACACGTGGGGAGTCTATGTCATCAGTCGCGGTACCTCTAACTCTCGTCAAGACAAGACGGGAGAATGAATTGGACGCCGATTACTTCGGCGTGCAATACCTGTACAAAGCTGGCTACGACCCAGAATGCTTCATTCGTACGATTGAGCAGATATGGCCTGCAACCACTGTCTCGGTGAACGCGTTTAGTCCATTTCCTCCTCTTCCGCAACGATTGAAGGCTCTGAGGGAGGAAATATCCAATCTTTTGCCAAAGCGCGATGGCGCAGTGGTGTCAACGCCGGAGTTCGAAGATTTTAGAGCGGATTCATGGTTGCTGTACCCTGTAGCCGCAGTGGCGGAACCAAGCGACAGCGTTGTCGGCAGTAATCGACGAGATCGCTTCCGCAGCGGCCTGTTCCAGGGCTTCCGCAAGTCGTGCTTTGGCACTGCGGA
>JAIQFT010000087.1 GCA_020073185.1 Terriglobia bacterium | reverse complement strand
GGAGAACACCTGGGCGAAAACGCGCGGGTCCGCCCGGTGCAGACCCGCAATTCCGCCATTCGCCTTGTGAGCGACGATTCCCGCGTAGTACGGCATGGCCAGCGCATGCACCGTATAGAAGTCGAGCAGGCCGAGAAGAACCACCCCCGCGGCCAGGACCCGGCGCCAGAGCCGCAAGCCCGCGGCGCAAACCGCGATCTCCGCCCCAATCACCGCATACAGGTACCAGCCCATGGAAACCGCCACGCCCTTGGAGAGATAAAGCAGCACGACGTTGTACATCTGGCCTATCCAGAAGAAGGCGTAGAACGTGGCGGCAGGTTCCAGGCCTGTCCGTCTGCCCCGCGCCAGTCCCACCGCGGCAGCCGCAATCATCAGATAGAACACGTGGTACATCCAGCTCCGCGCGGTGAGCGAACTCCACCCGCCGAAGTAGATGTGCGACAGCAGAATTCCATCGATGGCCTTCAGCCAGTTGATGTGGGCCGCGCGCGCGATCATGGCGCCCGCACCCATGCCGCGCAGCATCACCGCCTCGCTGAGCCCCGAGAGGGTCCCCGTGGCGACCAGGTTCCGCACGTACCACCACCCCGCGATCGCGCCCGCAATCCCGAATATGGTCAGGGCGCGGCGCGCGGCCGGGCCCTGCGGCGGCTCGGCTTCAACGATGTTTCCGCGGCAGCCGCGATCGTACGCCGCTGGCACCACGGCCGGTTCCGTTCGACGACTTCGGCGCGCGCAAGAGAACTACTGACCGAGCTCATGCCCGCGCTGCTGAAGTCCCTGGGCGATACGGCGGCGCCCGACCAGGCATTGCTCAATTTCGACCTCTTCCTCGCCAACCTGCCCGCGGGCGTGCAGCTCTTCTCGCTATTCAAGGCCAATCCCGCACTGCTCGAACTGGTGGCCACCATCATGGGCAGCGCGCCCAGGCTCGCCGCAGGCGCCAGCTTCAAAGCCGGCGCGGCGATCCAATAATAGAGGGGCGGCTGCAGAGCCTCATAGGCGGCCAGGCGCCCGTCGGCTGCGCGCCAGCTTTCCGGCATCGCCGCGAACGCCGCCGCGCGCCGCGCCCGTTCGCTTTCCGGCAGCCTCCAGAAATCGTCCTGGATCACCGCCGGCGGAGGCAGGCGCCGCAACTCGTACGGGACGGGCGCCAGGTCCAGCGACGCTTGCACGTCCTGCTGGATGCGCGCCTCGCGCGACACCAGGATCTCTCCGCCCGCCACCCTGCGCACCACGGCGAAGTGCGCCCACTCGTCATACCCCTCCCACAAGGGCAGCATGGCGGCGTAGAACGCCAGCCTCGCCACAAAACACAGCCAGATCAGGGCCAGGATGCGGCGCGTGCGCATGGGAGCCACGATTATCGCATTAGGAGCGCCGCCGGTGGCAGGTTTTTGCCGCCGGTTCTTTTGCCGCCGAAGGCAGGAGACCTATCCCACTACCGCATCCGCCAGGTGCGGCTGGTAAATACACCGCGGATCTTCAGCCAAAAAGTCGCCCGACAACGCGTACGCCCGCGAGCGCGACCCGCCGCAGATCTTCTTGTATTCGCACAGCCCGCACTTGCCGCCACGCTGGGTGGTATCGCGCAGCGTGCGGAACAGGTCCGAGTTCCGGTAAACGTCGGTGAGCGAATCCTGCAGCATGTTCCCCCCGGTGACCGGCAGGAAACCGCTGGGGATACAAAATGCGGCATGGCGCCAACTGCCGGCCGCGTTCGCGGGAAGCTGGTATGACCTCAACGATCTTGGCGTCAGCGGCGGCGCGATGGCTCCGGCCCCGAGCACTTTCATTTACTGGGTGCTCGGACCGGTCGGGTATGCGAAATTTCTCGCACCGACCGCGCTGTTCATTTTAGGGCTTGGCGCCTGGACATTTTTCCGGCAACTGCAACTCTCACCGCTGGCGGCAACCCTGGGTGCGCTGGCCGCCACACTTAATTCGACCTTCTTTGCCAACGCCTGCTGGGGCGTGGCCCCGCAACAAATCGCCCTTGGCATGGACTTCTTTGCCCTGGCCTTGGTTGTGTCCAATGTGCCCGGCACGCCTTGGTTTATCCGTTGGACGCGACTGGCCCTCGCCGGTCTGGCGGTCGGCATCAACGTGATGGAAGCTGCGGATATTGGCGTGATTTTCAGCGTGTTCGTCGCAGCTTTTGTCTTCTTCCGGTCCGTGGTTGTTGACCGCGGAGCGGTTTGGACAAAGGCGGCGCGCGGCATCGGCCGGGTGACAGTCATCGCCGTATTCGCCCTGTTCATCGCCACGCAAACCATCGGGGCGCTGATTGGCGCAGCCATCGTCGGCATCGCCGGCACCGGCCAGGGGTCGGAGACCAAAGCGCAGCATTGGTTCTTCGCGACCTCGTGGAGCGAACCTAAAATCGAAACCCTCAGCGTGTTTGTGCCCGGTCTGTTTGGCTACCGGTTGGATACCCCCAATCACATGCTGGACTTCCTCCAGAACAGCTACAAAGGAGGCAATTATTGGGGCACGGTCGGCAACGATCCGGCGTTAGACCCGTGGTTCGAAGGGTAGCGCACCTGCCGCACCCCGTACTCGCTGGCCAAGTCCTGGATCCGCTTTGATTGCGGGCAGGTGGCGACGTACAACTCCAGCAGCAGCTTGCGCGCGCGCTGCACGGTGGCGGAATTGGTGCGGACCCCCATGCCATCTTGCGCCGGCAGCGTGCAGGCGCTCAACAGGCGGGTGCGCCCGTTGGCCGCCATGCTGACTTCCACCACGCACAGGCGGCAGGCGCCGATATCGCGCAGCCCGTCGTCGTGGCACAGCGTTGGAATAGGAAGGCCGAGAAAGCGGATGGCCTCCAGCACGCTGGTGCCGGGTTCCACTTCCACCGAAATGCCGTTGATCCTCAGCTTCGGCACGTTATCGCTCCTAAGAAACCAGCACGGCTTTGGGTTTGCAGACTTCCATGCACGCGCCACACTTGGTGCACTTGGCCTGGTCAATCTTGTGCGCCTGATCCTTCTCGCCCAGGATCGCGGTGCCGGCGCATACCTTGACGCAGGCGCCGCAGCCGTCGCACACCGTGGGATTGATTTCGTAAACGATCAGCTTTTTGCACACCTTCGCCGGGCAGACCTCGTCGCGGATGTGCGCCAGGTACTCGTTGCGGAAGTAGCGCAGCGTGGTCAGCACCGGATTGGCGGCGGTCTGGCCCAGACCACACAGCGAGGTCTCCTTCATCAGCCAGCCCAGGTCTTGCAGGGTGTCGAGATCTTCTTCCTTGCCGCGCCCCTCGCAGATGCGAGTCAGGATGGCCTTCATCTCCTGCGTGCCCTGGCGGCAGGGGAAGCACTGGCCGCAGGACTCCTCTTCCAAAAACTCCATGAAGTAGCGCGCGACGTCCACCATGCAGGTCGAGTCGTCCATCACCACCATGCCGCCGGAACCCATCATGCTGCCGGCCTTGGTGAGCTGTTCGTAGTCGATTGGCAGGTCCACCAGGTCGGCCGGGATGCATCCGCCGGAGGGGCCGCCGATCTGCACCGCCTTCAGCGAGCGCCCGTTGGGAATGCCGCCGCCGATGTCGTAGATCATCTCGTGCAGCGTGATTCCCATCGGCACTTCCACCAGGCCGGTGTTGTTGATCTTGCCCACCAGCGAGAACACCATCGTCCCCTTGCTCTTTTCCGTGCCGATGGCGGAGTACCACTCATGACCGCGGTTGACGATGTGCCCGACCGACGCCCACGTCTTCACGTTGTTAATCACCGTGGGCTTGCCGAACAGGCCTTTCTCGACTGGATACGGCGGACGCGGGTGAGGCTCGCCAACTCGGCCTTCAATGGACGCAATCAGCGCGGTTTCCTCGCCGCACACGAATGCGCCCGCACCCTGTACCAGGCGAATCCGGAAGTTCAGCCCGCTACCGAGAATGTTGTCGCCCAGCAGACCCAACTCCTCCGCCTGCGTGAGCGCGACCTGCAGGTGCTTCACCGCCAGCGGATATTCGGCGCGGACGTAAACGAACCCCTGCTTCGCGCCCAGCGCGAAGGCGCCGATGATCATGCCCTCGATCACGCTGTGGGGATTGCCTTCCAGCAGCGAGCGGTCCATAAATGCGCCGGGATCGCCCTCGTCGGCGTTGCAGATGATGTAGCGCTCGATCTCACCGTGGCCGTTAGGCTTGCCATTGGCCCGGCACAGGCTCCACTTCATGCCCGTGGGGAAGCCGGCGCCGCCGCGTCCGCGCAGGCCGGACTTAGTCACGGTATCCACTACGCCTTCCGGCGTCATGCCGCCCAGCACTTTCGCAACCGACGCATAACCGCCGACGCGCACGTAGTCGGTAATTTGCTTGGGATCTATGCGGCCGTTGTTGGCGAAGAGCACCCGCGTCTGGCGGGCGTAGAAGGGAACTTCTTCTTCCGTCACGCACTGCTTGCCGCTGACCGGATCCTTGTAGAGCAGTTTTTCGACCGGCTTGTGACCGTTGCAGACGCTGGCCACGATGTCCGCCGCGCTGCTGGCCGTGACCCTGTTGTAGAAGGTGCCTTCGGGCCACAGACGTCAATCTGACCCTTCATGCCTGCTTTTTCGACGGCCTTGCGCAGCGCTGCTAGCAGGTCTTCGGCGCCCGCCGCGCTGCACCCGCTGCCGGCGCAAACCGTCAGGCACGGCCGCTGCGCATCCGCGCCGGCAACACATTCGGCGCGCAGTTTCTCCAGTTCCTGGATTGAATTCAGCCTTGGCATGTCATGTCCTCGCAACTACTGCGCCGCCGGCTTGCTGTAGTACTTCCTCAGCATGCCTTTTACCTTCGCCTGGGTCATGTTGGGGTGAGTGCTGTCGTTGACGCGCACCACGGGCGCCAAGCCGCAACAGCCGACGCAGCGCACCGTCCGGACCGTGAACTCCATGTCCCCTGTCGTGCCCGGCGCCGGCAGCTTCAGGTCGGTGAGCAGCCGGTCCAGAACCTTGGGCGCGCCGCGCACATGACACGCGGTTCCCAAGCACACCTGCACCAGGTTGCGGCCCACCGGCTCCAAGCTGAAACAGTTGTAGAAGGTCGCGACGTGGTAAATCTCGGGCAGCGACACGTCCAACTTCTGTGCCACCTGCCGGAGCATCGGCTGGGGCAAGTACCTGTATTTGTTCTGGATTTCCTGCAGGATGGGAATCAGGCTGGAACGCGTCTGGTCGAATTGGGCCAATATTTCTGGGATGACTTCAGTCTCCGTCGCCATAGGTTTCTCTCAGCGTTACACCAGCACCCTCGCTTGCGCCCCGGACGCCCTGTGCGCCGGGGAATCGGTCATTCCTTGGGACTGCGCCGCCACAGAAAGTGGGTGCAGTTCCATACGTTCACGTGGTCCTTGAAATCCCGCTGGGAAGCGTCCGCGGCCCCCGGTTCGGCGGCTTTCTCGTCGGCGACGATGAAATTCTCAACGTAGCTGGCGAGCTTATGCCCGAGATCCCTCTCGTTCAGCCGCTCCAATAAGTCTTGTTTGGGTAGTTCCCCGCGACCTTCACACAGCGGGCACTTGAGCAGGTGGTCCTTCTGGCCTTTCGGCTGGTCACTCATCGGGTCCCTCGCGGCGCATGGCGCCGTCCGCTTAACAACTGATTACAGTCCCAGGCGGGCGAGTTGGCAGTGAGGTCTATCACCAGTTTATGTGATATCGACAATCGGTTTTTTCAATAGCTGGTAATGCCGTCGCCCAAACGGAGGGAATCCAGAGAGAGGTCATGGGGAAACCGGAATTGCAATTTGAAGCTCGAAGAATGAAGATCACGCGCGGCGGGTTATAAGGGACAAGGCGCAAGGGCTCAGTCTGCCGTAATCTTGATGCGTGCCTCGCCACGCCGCTCCGCATGACTGAACTGGGCATTGCCATCACGCTCACCACCGCACTCTTGCTTGCGGTTGAGTTCCTGCGTCACCGGCGTTCCCCATTGCCGGTACGCGGCTGGATCGGGATGGCGCTGTTGGCGGTGGCGGAAATTCTGATGTTCCTCCACGTTTGGCCCGTCAACGTCTACTTCACGCCGATTGCCTGGACCGCCTATTTGCTGCTTGCGGATTCCATGGTCGAGGCCATCACCGGGCGCTCGCGCATGAAGGACTCTTCGCGCCGGTTCCTCCTGTGCGCATTCCTTTCCATTCCGCTGTGGCTCATCTTTGAGGCCTATAACCTGCGGCTTGCCAACTGGACTTACGTCGGCGTACCCCAGAACTGGGCAGGCGCGATCCTGGGCTACGGATGGTCGTTCGCGACCATCACGCCGGGAATTCTGGAGACCGCGGACCTGATCGAGGCGTTTGGCTGGTTTGACCGGGTGTCTCAGGGCACGACTTCACTGTTCGCTGACAAAACTGCGGTGCGGGGCGCTTTGAAGGGGCGCGGCTTCAGCCGCGCCGAACAAGTCCTTGATTTGTGTCATTCCGAGCGAGCTTCAGCCCGCGAGGAACCTGCTGTTTCGAACGTTTCCACAGCCTCTTCAGTCGTGCCGCCTCAGCGAACATCAACCCCTTGGGGTTTTGAGGTCCCGCAAGGGAGGAACGGATCTCCTGTGAGCAAACGTCCGTTACGATTTTCCCAAGCAACCGAGCGCGCCATGGTCGTATTCGGCGCCGCGTGCCTGCTCATTCCGCTGGTGATCCCGCTACGCATCGCGGCCTATCTGTTCGTGCTGATTTGGGTGGGATTTGTTTTCCTGCTCGACCCCGTCAATCACCGTCTCGGCCTGCCATCGCTGCTGGGCGATCTCGCCGAGGGCCGGCGCGGGCGGTTCTATTCTCTGCTGCTTTCCGGCTGGGTTTGCGGATGGCTGTGGGAGTTCTGGAACAGCTGGGCCGCCGCCAAATGGCATTACATCTTCCCTATGTTCCAGGAGTGGAAGATCTTCGAAATGCCCGCGCCGGGATTTCTGGGATTTCTGCCGTTTGCGCTGGAGTGCTTCGTGATGTACGTCAGCGCTGCGGCGGCGCTGGGGGTACGTGAGCGTGCTGCCGCGCACCTAAGAGCTAAGAGCTAAAAGCTAAGAGCTGCCCGGAAAAAAGCACATCGGCGTGTCCTTCGACGTGCGCAATCCGGGGCGCATCTCGAACAGCGCGGGAATGCAGTTCACGGTGATGGCCGCCGTCGCCAGGTCGCCGTGGGTTCCGCCGGGCACGGTGAGGGTCAGGTTCGGCGTGCCCGTAATGCTAACCGTGTCCACTGAATCGGGCGCGCCCAGATACATCTCCAGCTCCAGGTCCACGTTCACCTTGCCCGCCGCGGAGAACCCGTGCGCCACCTGTCGCACGCCCACCACCTTGCCGGCGGGCACGTCGAAGTAGTCAGTCTTGACGCGCTCTTTGGCGATCACCGGCTCGATGACCTCTTCGATCTTTGCGACCTCCAGCCCCAGTCCGTCGGCAACCATGCCCACCGACTCGGGCAGGCCGTGGTGCTTGATGACGCCCGCCTTCACCTGCGCGTGGAATTCTTCCACCGTCATCCCGGAGCCGATCTTCGCCTGCAACGGCTGGCGCCGCTGGCTGGCATTCACGATGCGGTGACCGCTCGCGTGCGTCACGTTCTGGCAGGCGGTGGCCAGCGTCAGGACCAGCTTGTCGAGCACAAAGCCGGGATTGACGCCGGTGCCCAGCAGCACGACCTTGTGTTCGCGCGCGACCTCGTCAAGTTGCTTGCTGAGCTCGGGGTGCTTGCGGAACGGGTACGACAGCTCCTCGCAGGTGGAGACCACGTGCAGCCCGGCGCTGACGCAGTCAGTGAGCTGGCCGGAGACCGACTTCAAGTGGGACAAGGTGGTGTGCACCACCACGTCGGCGCCGGAGCGCAGCACCGCGTTCGCATCGGAGCTGATCTTGACTCCGATCTCGCGTCCCGCGTTGGCTACCGTGCCCAAGTCCCTGCCGACTTTCTTCGGATCGACATCAATGGCGCCGACGATCTGGATGGCGGGTTTGCTCAGCATCAGGCGCACCATGCCCGCGCCGATCGGCCCTACCCCGTACTGGATTACGCGAATCTTGCCCATGAGTGCTTGTCCTCTCCTTCTTAATGACCTCTGCTCGTGAAGTCCCGTTTGTCTGTGGATACCGGCCGCTCGGTCATTCATTCGCTCACTACGGGCCGATAGATCGATTGACTGATAGACCGAAAGACCTTGGAATGAAAGCTCGTTATCGTACAGCATTCGAACCGCCAAGGCGTAATTTCCATCACGCCTCGTTTCCTGCTGAAACCGAAACTGAAACCAGCCAGAGCGCAGAAGTTAGCCGCTGCATTTTTACCGGCTCGACTTCACGTTTCGCGAACTGTAGGACAAGAAGACAGTCAACACCCGCGGCTACGCGATGGTGCTGGCGGATAACGGTGTGATGTCGATTCTGAAGAGTGGCGCGCGCATTCCCGTGCCTACTGCCGCCAGTGGCGGGACCTTCCAGCAGTTCGCGGATCGGAACTGCTCTCATTCCGATCCGTGCTGGTCAGTGCGCATCCGTGGCTAAGTCTTTGCCGCCACGGCTCGCCCTACCGGCTCCAGGCGCGCCGTGAAATGCCGCAAAAAGGGCGCTTCGTAGCTCAGCTTGAGGCCGCCAATCCGCTCGCGCCGCCGCCACACTTCCAGGATGATCTCCACGACATAGTCAATGTGGCTTTGCGTGTACACCCGCCGCGGGATCGCCAACCGGACTAAATCCATCCTCGCGGCCGCCCCGAACATGAGCGTGCCGATCTCGACCGACCTGATGCCACCCTCGACATAAAGCTCTGCCGCCAGTGCGACGCCGGGGAACTGTTCGGGCGGGATATGCGGCAAGAATGCGCGCGCGTCCAGGTAAATCGCATGTCCGCCGGGCGGTTGCACGATGGGCACGCCCTGCGATGCGATGTGATTTCCCAGATAGGCCGTCGAAGTGATGCGGTAGCGCAGGTAATCCTCGTGCAGCGCCTCCTGCAATCCGACCGCGACTGCCTCCAGGTCGCGCCCCGCCAGTCCGCCGTAGGTCGGATAGCCCTCGGTCAGGATGAGCAGGTCTTTTTCCTGCTGCGCCAGCAGGTCGTCGTTGGTGCACAGGAACCCGCCGATGTTCGCCATGCCGTCTTTCTTCGCCGACATGGTGCAGCCGTCGCCGTAACCGAACATCTCCTGCGCAATCTGCTTCGGCTCTTTGTTGACGTATCCCGGCTCGCGCAGCTTGATGAAATACGAGTTCTCGGCGAAGCGGCAGGCGTCGAAGTACAGCGGAATCCCGTGCTTCCGGCACACGGCGCTGACGGTGCGCACGTTTTCCATCGCCACCGGCTGCCCGCCGCCTGAATTGTTGGTGACCGTCAGCATCACCAGCGGTATGCGCTCACGTCCGACGCGCCCAATCAGCTCCTCTAGCGCGCCGGTATCCATGTTGCCTTTGAACGGATGTAGCAGTGAGGGCTGGCGGCCTTCTGCAATCGGCAGATCCACTGCCTCGGCGCCGACGTACTCGATGTTGGCGCGCGTAGTGTCGAAATGCGTGTTGTTGGGTACCACGTCGCCCTTCTTGCACATCACGTGGAACAGGATGCGCTCGGCGGCGCGGCCCTGGTGCGTCGGAATCACGTGCCGGAAGCCGAAGATGTCTCGCACCGAATCGCGGAAGTGGTCGAAGCTCTTGCTGCCGGCGTAGCTCTCGTCGCCCTGGATCATCGCCGCCCATTGCTCGGTGGACATGGCGCCGGTGCCGGAGTCGGTGAGCAGGTCGATGAGCACGTCCTCCGCCGGCAGAAGAAAGAGGTTGTAGTGCGCGGCTTGCAACAGTTCTTCGCGCTGCTCGCGCGTCGTCCACCGGATGGGCTCCACGCTCTTGATGCGGAACGGCTCGATAATGGTCTTGATCATGGGTGATTCCGCGATTTGTGACCTAGTGATTGCTGACCGGCAGATCATAGTCTTGTGGCGCCATTCCGTGCAGTGCCGTGCACGGAATCGCGAGCCGCGAAAGCAGTGCCGGTGGTCAGTGATTAGTGATCGGATGCTTACGACTAGCCACTGACCACTGGCCACTGATTCTTCAATCCGCTGCTGCGGCCGTCCGCGCCTGTCCCGACTGCGACGTCAGCGGCTGATACGTCTCCGGCCGGCGGTCGCGGAAGAATTGCCACGTGCGGCGCACTTCTTCGATCATGTCGAGATCGAGGTCGGCAACCACCAGTTCATCCTTGTCGCGGCCCGCTTGGGCCACGATCTTGCCGCGCGGATTGCAGAAGTAGCTCTTGCCGTAGAACTCGCCGATGGCCCACGGCTTCTCCACGCCGACGCGGTTAATCGCGCCCACAAAATATCCGTTCGCCACCGCATGCGCCGGCTGCTCCAGCTCCCACAAATATTCGGAAAGGCCGGCGACCGTGGCCGACGGATTGAAGACGATCTCCGCCCCGTTCAACCCCAGAATGCGCGCGCCTTCCGGAAAGTGCCGGTCGTAGCAGATGTACACCCCAACCTTCGCGTACTTCGTCTCAAACACCGGATAGCCGAGGTCGCCGGGCGTGAAATAAAACTTCTCCCAGAACCCGGGATGGCAGTGCGGGATGTGGTTCTTGCGATACTTGCCCAGGTACTTGCCGTCGGCATCGATCACCGCCGCGGTGTTGTAGTAGAGCCCGGTCATCTCCTCTTCATACACGGGCACGACCAGCACCATGCGATGCTGCGCCGCCAGCTTCTGCATCAGCTTGGTGGTTGGACCGTCGGGCACGCGCTCGGTCAGTTCGTACCAGCGTTCCTGCTGCTCGGCGCAGAAATAAGGACCGTAGAACAGTTCCTGCAGGCACAGCACCTGCACCTTTTGCTTGGCCGCCTGCTCGATCAGCTTCAGGTGCTTATCGATCATCGCCTTCTTGATCTTCGCCAGCGGCTGATCCGCCCCCAGCACGTTCGTCGCCTGGATCAGTCCACACCGCACCATGCGAGGCATAGTTCCTCCGCGAAAGCGTTGTCGGTTTACGGTTAGCGGTTCTCGGTTCGCCGAATTCGTGACCCCAGAGCCCCGAAGGGGCGACAGAACCTAGCCCGGCACGTAAGTGCCGGGAAAGCTGCCTTGAAATACACCGAGTCCCGTAGGGACGGCACCTTGCAGCCGCGCCATTCACCATTTCCTAAGAATCTGTCATTCCGAGCCGGACTCGGTCGATCACGACTTCAGTCGTGACCGAGGTGCAAAGCACCGAAGTCCCGCGAGGAATCTGCTTTTGGCCATCGACCAACGACCGTCGACTCGTTCTACTCCGGCCACCTCGACGTCACCACTTTCGTCTCCGTGTAAAACCTCACGCCGTCTTTCCCCAGCGCGTGCAGGTCGCCGAAGAACGAATTCTTCCACCCGGAGAACGGAAACACCGCCACCGGCGCGGGCACGCCCAGGTTCACTCCGACCATGCCCGTCTGCGTGCTCGCCGCGAAATGCCGCGCCGTCGCGCCCGACTTGGTGTAAATCGACGACGCGTTGCCGTGCTCCGAGCCATTCACAATCTCCAGCGCGTGGTTCAAATCGCGCGCCCGGATCACCGACAGCACCGGCCCAAAAATTTCCTCGCGCGCAATCCGCATCTCGGGCTTCACGTTATCGAAGATCGTCGTACCCAGGTAATAGCCTCCGGCGTCGCAGGTGTCCTTGCGACCGTCGCGCACCAGCTTGGCGCCTTCTTTCTGTCCTTGCTCGATGTACCCAACGATCCGCTCGCGCGCTTCCGGCGTAATCACCGGACCCATGCCACAGCCGGGCCGGTCGCCGGGTCCGATCCTGGTGGCATCGCCTGCCTTGATCAATTCGTTCACCAGCCGGTCTCCAACCTCGCCCACCGCCACCACCACGCTGGTGGCCACGCAGCGCTCGCCGGCGCAGCCGAACGACGACGACATAATGGTCTCGACCGTCGACTTCATCTCGCAGTCCGGCATGACCACCGAGTGGTTCTTCGCGCCCGCCAGGCACTGCACCCGTTTTCCGTTCGCCGACGCGGTTTGGTAGATGTACTTCGCCACCGGGCTCGATCCCACGAACGACACCGCCTTCACCCGCATGTCGGTCAGCAACGCGTCCACCGCGTCCTTCGCGCCGTGCACCACGTTCATGACGCCGGCGGGCAGTCCGGCTTCGTACAACAATTCCGCCGCGCGTACCGCCGAGCGCGGCACCCGGTCCGACGGCTTGAGCACGAAGGTGTTGCCGCACGCGATTGCCAGCGGAAACATCCACAGCGGCACCATCAGCGGAAAATTGAATGGCGTGATGCCCACGCACGCCCCGAGCGGCTGCCGCGTGGACGCCGAGTCCACTCCCGGCGACACGCGTTCCACCGTTTCGCCCATCAACAGCGACGGCACCCCGGCGGCAAACTCGATGCACTCGATGCCGCGCTGGTACGAGCCCTTCGACTCCTCGATCGTCTTGCCGTTTTCTTCCGTGCACAGGCGGATCAGTTCGTCGGCGTGCTGCTCCACCAGTTGCCGGTACTTGAACATGATGCGCGCGCGCTGCAGCACCGGCGTCTGGCTCCATGCCGGAAACGCCTGCTGCGCCGCCTCCACCGCCGCCGAGATTTCTTCGTTCGTGCAGTAGGGGATCAGCGCCACCGCCTCCCCCGTTGCCGGGTTCGTCTGCACTGCCGTCTTGCCGTTGGACGTCCGCGGCTTGCCGCCGATAATGATTGGGACCGTCTTCAAATCGGCCGAAATTGCGCTCGTGACCATGACTTACCTCCGCCTGTAAGAGAGACCCGAATTCTATATCAGCGGGCGGGGTTTTGGGGGTGGGGGCGATCTCCGATGTTCGCACACGCCGCAAAACTTGTAACATGATCTGCAACCCATGAAAGATAAGGCACTCCAACTCTTGCGTATAGCCATCGGCATTGAAAATGGTGGGTTCCGACCCGGGCAGTGGGAGGCAATCGAAGCGCTGACTCGCCGCGAACGACTCCTCGTTGTGGAGCGTACCGGCTGGGGCAAGAGCATTGTATATTTTCTTGCGACGCGACTCCTTCGCGATAATGGTGCGGGTTGCACTTTGCTGATTTCACCGTTGCTCGCTTTGATGCGCAATCAAATCCAGGCTGCACGCCGCATTGGCGTTCGTGCTGAGCCGATAAATTCAACAAATGCGAAGGAATGGGCGCGAGTTGAAGTCGCATTACGGAGGGGCGAAGTAGATGTGCTGCTAATCTCTCCCGAGCGATTGGCCAACGAAGACTTCGTAAACAACTTCTTGTTACCGATCGCAGGCCGCATTGGCATGCTCGTTGTCGATGAGGCACACTGCATATCAGACTGGGGCCATGATTTTCGTCCCGACTATCGGCGCATCGTTCGTATCCTACGCGCCCTTCCGCCAAACATCGCAGCTTTGGCGACGACGGCGACGGCGAACGATCGTGTTGTTGCCGATATCATCGAGCAACTAGGGCCGAATCTTGTAGCGATTCGCGGCCCGCTCACCCGTGAAAGCTTGCGCCTGCAAAACATCCATATTCCAGCAAGAGCTGCACGATTGGCGTGGATCGCTGACCACGTGCCGCGGCTTCCAGGAAGTGGAATCATTTATACGCTTACGGTTCGAGATGCAATTGTTCTCGCGCTTTGGTTGCAGACTCGCGGCATCAATGCTGTCGCTTACCACGGCCGCATGGAAAGCAATGAGCGGGAGCGCCTCGAAGACGGGTTGCTACGCAATGAAGTAAAAGTACTCGTCGCGACAGTCGCATTGGGTATGGGGTTCGATAAGCCCGATCTCGGTTTTGTGATTCATTACCAGCGGCCAGCTTCGGTTGTTCATTATTATCAGCAGGTCGGGCGCGCTGGTCGGGCTCTGGGGAACGCCTACGGCATTTTGCTCAGTGGAAGCGAGGACGACGCTATCGCTGACTATTTCATTCGGACTGCATTCCCGTCGGAAGCCGAAGTTAAGCAGGTCTTGGAAGTCCTTGACCGGGCTCAAGCGCCGCTGAAAATGAATGCACTGGAAGAGGAGTTGAATCTAACTTCGAGCAAACTCGGGCAAGTCATCAAATTCTTACTTTTGGAATCTCCAGCTCCGATCCAGCCAACAGACCAAGGCTTTTCGCGGACGGCAGTCCGGTGGGCTATGCCACATGACCGTATAGCGCGCATCGAAGGACTTCGGAGGCAGGAACAGCAGCGCATGCGCGAGTACGTCAACACCCGGGGTTGCTTGATGCAGTTCCTGTCACATGAACTGAACGATCCCAATGCGATGCCATGCGGAAAATGCGCAAATTGCGCAGAGGGCCTTAGCAGCCCGTGGCGTAAGTAGCTGAATTTCGACACGGCCAGCGGCGTACTCGGTTTCGTGAGCTCGCCAAGTATTTCGCGCGGGACAGCGAGATTCGGCTTCTATAAGGCCGATTCCAACCTTTCCGGCGTGAGAGTAGGA
>JAIQFT010000086.1 GCA_020073185.1 Terriglobia bacterium | reverse complement strand
GTGCCCGATGCGGCACTTAGCCATCACCGGGATGGAAACGGTATCCATGATCTCGCGGATCAGTTTCGGGTTCGCCATGCGCGCCACTCCGCCGGTGGCGCGAATCATCGCGGGGACGCGCTCCAGTGCCATCACCGCGACCGCACCAGCCTTTTCCGCCACTTCCGCCTGGGCCGCGCTCATCACGTCCATGATCACGCCGCCCTTGAGCATCTCTGCCAGCCCAGTCTTCAGCCGCAGTCCGCTGTTGCCATTGTTGTCGGACATACTTGCTCACCCCCACTTCACGCGCGCCGCGCTTGAGCACCAGCGCTCTAACTTCTGCTGTGCAACATACTATTTTACATCCTGACTGCGCGCCCCGCAGCATTCGCGTGCCACCGGTCCCGCCAACTCCCACTTACGTCCCGCCGCTTGTAACCTGCCGCCGGCCTGCCGCTCCTGAGTGCCCATGTGGGACGCTTCAAAAATTAAGGAGAGAGCGTATGTTTAGAATCGTAGTGAGATTGGTGGGAATGTCTCTGGCCGCCCTGTTGTTGCTGTCTGCGACGGCTGGCGCGCAACGGTATCAGCAAACCAACCTCGTGTCCGATGTTCCCGGGCTGGCTGCAACCACGGATCCCGACTTGGTCAACGCCTGGGGAATGGTGCACAGCGCAACCAGTCCGTGGTGGGTCAATGATAATGGCACCGGCAAATCGACCCTCTACGACGCCGCCGGAACCAAGCAGACATTGGTTGTGACCGTGCCTCCGCCCGACGGAAGTGCGCCCGGCACGACCAGCGCGCCCACCGGTATCGTCTTCAACGGCAGCACCACGGACTTTATCGTCGCCAACCCGGCCGACAACACTAAGTCCGGCGCTGCCCGCTTCATCTTTGCCACCGAAGACGGCACCATTTCCGGTTGGAACCCGACCGCCAACCCCAATACCGCGATCATCGAGGTCGACCACTCCGCCTCCGCGGTTTACAAAAGCCTGGCCATGGGCGTGTTTAACGGCGCCACCCTCCTCTACGCCGCGAACTTCACCGGCGGCAAAGTGGAGGTCTTCGATTCCTCTTGGGCGCCGGCCAGCGTGCCCGGAGGATTCGTGGATGCGCACTTGCCGCCCGACTACTCTCCATTCAACGTACAGAACATCGGCGGCAATATCTTCGTTACATTCGCCAAGTCGGACGGCAGCAAGGATGAAGTTCACGGCCGCGGGCTCGGCTTCGTGGATGAATTCGATAGCGGTGGCAACCTGCTCATGCGGCTGAAGCATGGCAAGTGGCTGAACGCGCCCTGGGGAATTGCGCTGGCGCCCGCCGACTTCGGGAAGTTCAGCAATCACCTGCTGGTGGGAAACTTCGGCAGCGGGATGATCGCGGCCTATGACCCTTCCAGCGGTGAGTTCGACGGCCTCCTACGCGGTCGGCACGAACGGCCCATCGTGATTCCCGGTCTTTGGGCACTGGCCTTCGGCAGCGGCGGGTCGGGATTGACCAACAACGGCCCTGCCAACACGTTGTTCTTCTCCGCCGGCATTGACGATGAAGAGCATGGGTTGTTCGGCACGCTTACTGCAGTACCCAGGAAGGACGACGACGGCAAGGACCGCGACGACAAGGACCACGACGACAGCAGGGACCACGACCACAGCAAGGACCACGACGAATATTGATTCCTGCGGGCAGAGGACCAGTGCCTCTGCCCGATTCTCTCCTTGCGGGTCAGCGGCTGACCGGAACAGTGGTTCGCAGGAACGTCTGCATGATGCGATCCGCATCCACCGCCTTGAACTTGCCGCGTCCGCTGGCCAGCAGTTCTCCGCGATGGTTGCGGATCTCCGCCGCGCGCAGGTGCTCGCGGCCGCGCACCCGCACTTCCCAGCCCGATGCTGTCAGCTTTTCTCCCAGCGGCACAGGCTTCAAATAGCGGACCGTCAATTCCACCGTGGGCGCCAGCACATTGCGCAGCTTGGACGGCTTCGACATCGCCTCGTCCAGAATCACGGCAATGATGCCGCCGTGCGCGTGCCGCGGCGGGCCGGTGAAGCGCCGTCCCAGGCGGAAATGCGCCACGAAGCGCTTCTCCTTCTCGTCGTGCACAAAGTTCAAGCGCATGCCTTCGGGATTGTCCTTGCCGCAGCCGAAGCAATAGTTCTTGCGCAGCGCAGGGTGCTTCTTCAGCACCGGATGTTGGTGGTGTATGTGATCACGGATATGGCGCGTCTTGGTCATGCCTTCAAGATGCCACGGCAGGCGCGCAGGCGTCAGCGGAAAAATTCTCGGTGTGCGGTTTTCGCTTAGCGGTTCTCGGTTAGCGATCAGCCGACAACCGAGAACCGACAACTGACAACCGATTACCGCTTTTGCGCCACCAGTTCCGCCAAGTCCTTCTCTTCCACGGTTTCGCGGTAGTGGAGCACGCGCAGGCGCAGGAAGGTATGCAGCAGTTCATTTTCCTGCAGGTAGTACTCGGGATGGCGCACCGTCTTGGCGTGTTTCGTTTTGTGCTCTTCGGTGTAGGTTTTGTAGACCAGCAGTCCGCCCGGTTTGAGCGCCTTGACCAGCGCCGGATAAAGATCACGCTGCAGGTAAAAAAAGACGAGCACAAGATCGTACTTCTCTTCCCCGGGATCGAAGGAGCGCAGGTCGCGGACCAAAAAGTTGATCTTCACCCCGCGCTCTTCGGCCTTGCGCTGCGCCTTCTCAAAGGCGACCTCGGAAATATCCACCACCGTCACCCTCCAGCGCAGCTCGGCGAGCCAGATGGCGTGGCGGCCCATGCCGCCGGCAATGTCCAGGGCGCTGCCGCCCTTGGCGAACGCCGGCCGGATAAAGTCGTCGTAGGCGTTGAGCAGGAACGGGTCGGGCTCGAAGGTGTCGTGCGACTCTTCCTGGTAGCGGCGGTTCCAGTTCTGTCTCTCGTCTTCCGGTACGCTATCCCGCATGTTCTCTGCTCCGTTCGCTGCGCATCACGGCACTTCAGCGCCTCATCGCGGCGTTACGATGTTCGCTCGGTCAAAAAGCGGCAAATTTTATTTACCCTAATCCGGCGGCGGATCATCTTAATTGTTTTTTGGGTATTGTTGCGTAACTAGTATTTCACCTGGCCGCAAGGAGGCTCGATGCCGGAGTTACAGACCGGAAGCTACCACGCGAACAACTTCGTGCGCGCATTCCGTCGCTGGTTTGTTCCCTACGCTCAGTCGCGCGTGATGTCCGACAAGTTTCGACCGCTGCTGTCGTACCTGTTCACCGAGTGGAAATGCAACGTCGATTGCCACTACTGCTGGGCCTTCAACAACAAAGTGAAGGGCATGACGGAGGAGACGGCCATCCGCTCCATCGACTGGCTGAAGGACGTCGGCTGCCGCGTGATTGCCATCATGGGCGGCGAACCTCTGCTGCGCCGCGACTTCATCCTCAAGGTCGTGGACTACGGCACCAAGAACGGCTTCTTCGTGTACCTGCCGACCAACGGCATCCTCATGAACGAGGATTTCATCGACAAGGTCGGCGACCGCGGCGTGGCCGCCATCAACCTGGCCGTCGATTCGATTGACGAAAAGCCCGGGCTGGCGAAGAACTTCAAGCGCATCGAAAAGCAGTTCAAATACCTGGTGCAGCAGCAGCGCAAGTACGGCTACATGATCGTGTTCAACACCAACATCTGCCGGCACAACCTGGACGACGTCAAGCAGCTCACCGAGATCGCGCACGACAACGGCATCTCCAGCGACGTGCACATCAACGAGCCTCCCTACATCGAGCAGCCGCATTTCCAGCACTTGAACGAAAACGTCACCTACATTCGTCCCGACGACTGGCCGGCGGTGGACGAGGTGCTCGACTGGCTGATCGAGAAGAACGCGCAGGGATACATCATGGTCAACAGCAAGGACCACCTGCGCAAGATGAAGGAGTTCATGCGCGGCGTCACTTATCCCTGGAACTGCCGCGCCGGACACAACTCGTGCGTGATCCGCACCGACGGCACGCTGGCGCCGTGCTTCCCCATGTACTCGGCCAAGACCGACTGGGGCAAGATCTGGGAGCCGAAGTTCGACAACCACGAACTGGACGAGATGAAGAAGGTGTGCAACTCGCACTGCCTCTCCACCTGCCAGTACGTGCTCGGCTACTACTACAACAACCGCAACGTCGTGCGTTGGATCCTGAAGCAAGGTCTGCACGGCTGGAGCGGCAGGCCGCAGATGGCGGAAGCGTAGTTTCCAGTTTCTGGTTTCCAGTGGCCGGGGCGAAGCGCCTCGGCCTTTTTGCGTTTCGGGTTGGTAAGGGGCGATGTGATAACGACCCTTAAGTGAACCTACGGTTACCCCCTCCCCCCTCCCTTCTTGTGGAATCAACGAGTTACGCACGGTATACCGTGGATTCGGCACGGTTACCGTGGGGCTGGTCTGTAGAATCAACGAGACGCATTCGGGTTTTCTGGAAAACCGAAGATATACGGTTGTCACACCTCGCGACCACAAGTAATAGTGGCAAGACACCGCGGGCCGCAGGGTGGAAGCCCGCGGCCCGAATGCCAGCCGAATTTTCAGCTAAACTCATTATACCTCGGGAGGTCAAGCGATTTGGTCACAGGTCAGTGTGACAAGCTGGGGGCTGGACTGGCAGTCAGCAAGAACCAGAAACTCAACGACCGACAGCACTACGACACCGCATTCATGTGGTGCTTGCGTAACATCGCGGCGAGCTCTTCCCCATAACCGCGCCGCTTGTGGTGCTCGGCCTGGTTCTGGATATAGGCGATCGTCTCGTCGGTGTGCGAGATGCTCACGCTGAATGCGGCGTATCCTTCCTGCCACGCGAATCCGGGAGCGGTCTCGCGCATCCATCGAGATGAATTCGCCTTGATTGCCTGAACGGCTTTCGCCACCGACACCGTCGGCGGAACTCCGATAAACACATGGGCATGATCGTCCATTCCACCCACCGCGTACACGGTCGCGCCGACGTTCCGTGCAATGCCAGCGATGTACGCCCACAATCGCGGTTGTAGGTCAGGTTTGATCGTGTGCTCGCGCGACGCTGTGCCGAAAACGTAATGAACGCGGACGGATACGAAGGTATGTGCTCCCATGGTTGTGCCGTCCCTGCGGGGACTCAGAATTCTAATGCGAATTAGCGTCCCGGGACTTACGTCCCGGGCTATGAACTGCCGTCCTTCGGACTGTTTTCGGCGAAGGGCCCTCGGTCGCTCAAAGGCCACGCTCGCAAGAGTGGGGCTTCGAAAGAGCGCGCCAATTCTTCCGTAGTCCGCCGCCTCTTCCGGAGTCCCGCAGGGACGCCAGTTCATAGCCCGCCACGTCAGTGGCGGGAAAGGTATGAGCAAGAAAGATCTCAGAGTCCCGCAGGGACGGCACGCTTCTCCGCGACATTGAGGCGATATCCCGGACCGTGCCCCACATCTGCCCGCCTTTGGCAGATGTGGGTTTTGCCTTTGCTGAGGTTGCCCCACCCGTCGAACAGCGCGACGAGTGGACGCCCACATTTCCCTGACGGCGGAAAGGCTACCACCCGCCAAGCTACTGCGTTGTCTTGGAGCGTATCACCGCGATCTCTTGATTCAAGGCTTCCATCTTCGGTCCCATCTTGCTGAGCACTCCTTGCTTCGTGAACTCAATCACAGAGTCCGCAGCCTTCAGATCCAAGCCGATTATGCCCTTAGCGGCATTCCGCCGACGCACATCAGCCGGAATATTGCCACCCAAATACAGCGAGAAGAACAAACCAGGTATGTGGAACCAATACCGCTGGCATTCCTGCAAGTGCGACGCGACCGCAGGGTACAGAACTTGATGGGCCCTTTTGTATGGCCACACGTCAACCGTCAGCACAATGCCATCTTCTGGCACTGGGCCTTCACAGCGGCGGAATTTCCGTGTCGGCCCCTCTAACGCGCCTAAGTCCACTTTCGGAGCTATCAGCCCGGTTGTTGTTGCCCACTTATGTACGGCAGCCCGCCAAAAGATGCTCATGCCGAAATACACAAGTTGTCCGACGTCAAAGGCGCTTACGCCGGCGACATCGCACAAAACAAGGTCATCGCCTTTGAACACTGGCACCAATAGTTAATTGCGTCCTGAAGTGGAAACGCTCCGTCGTAGTCCTGTGGAATGTTCGCAAGTACCCACTTCTCCCCGTGCTTGTTCAGTAGGTCTTCACATTCCGCACACAACACATAGCCCCGGTACTGGACCGAAACCTGTTTGAGCTCGCCACCTACCTCCATCACGGGGTGAAGACTATTGAGCTGGGCAGCGCGCAAGAAAGCATACAAGCGTTTCGGCAAATAGTGGCTGTCGCAAAGCTCTTTCACTAGACCACATAGCTTGCATTTAGCCACTGGTCTTTGCTTTTCCATGATCGGACAATTGTACCCGTGACTTCCCCGCGTGGTACATCGGTTTGTGCGACCGCCCGGCCCGCGTGCCCCAAACGTAAGCGTCCGGACCGCTTTTGGAAGAGAGATCGCGAGGTTCGAGTCTGTCATTCCCACCCGCTTCCCTGACGGCGAGAGGTTGACCCACTCGCCTAGCCGCATCTCAGGCTAGAATGTGTTTCGTACCATGATCGACCCGATCTTGACGCTAGCATTTTCGATGCAGTCGGCTCCGGGGTTATATGCCCTCCTAGTCGCTTCCGGGATTTCGCGCGCCGCTAAAATCCCGACTGGCTGGGAGATCACTGTGGACCTGATCCGTCGAGTAGCAATGCTGGAAAACGCCGACTGCGAACCCGACCCTGAAGCTTGGCACCTGTCGCGATTCGGACGCGAACCCAACTACTCGGAGCTGCTGCAGGAGTTGGCGAAAACCTCTGCGGAGCGATCTCAATTGCTCCGACGGTATTTCGAGCCTACTGACGAGGAGCGGCAGCGCGGCGAGAAGGTCCCGACTGCCGCGCACAATGCGGTAGTGGTGCAATTTGAAATCAAGGTTGTTTTGGCGGTGTCGCAGCCTTAGCAGGGGCCGGTGAGGCTGTGCAGCCCAGTGTGCCAGAGTACTTGAACGGTCTTACGATATCCGGGAGACCATCACGTTTTATGATCTCGGGAAGTCTGCTCTTGCGCAGGATTGGCTCCCAAATGCTGATCGAGGAATGAGTAATATCCTGCAATTCTGTTGAGTAGCGATTGGGAGGAAACGCTGCAACTAGCCGCCTTTCTGGTTTGATCCGCTTTACGGCCTTAAGAGCTGGCACCAGGTCAGAATCACCAGTTACCAAGATGGCTGTATCATATTTGTTGTCCAAGGCATCGCAAATCAGAGCGGTGGCGATGTTCACGTCCGTTTTCTTTTCCTGCGGATGGTATGCTGGATGGCCGCAGCGGTCACACTCATTGCGATTAGGCTCGAAGCGACCAAGGATTATTTCCACTTTAGGCAAAGTTCGCAGAGCATCCAAGAACAGATTCTGCCTCTCTTGTTTCCCCTTGCTGCCAGTAATCGGTGCGGTGAAATACTTGACCGCAACGAGTTCTTGGCGGTGAGTCAACATTCGATCACACATTGCCTGCAAATCAAGCCACATGTAGCGATACCACGTGGGGTCTGGGGTATGAATTGACCCGCGCTTAATCGCTTGGCTGCGGATGCCGAAGTAGAGATTGAAGCCGTCTATGTACGTGATAACCTTGTACTTAGGGAGTTCCACAATGGCACTTGACAGCTTTTCTCTAAATGATAGAGTCATAAGCGTAACTACATCTCCAGTGTGAAGAGCGCTGGATCCAACGACCGCCCAACGGGTGGTCGTTTCGCGTTTAGGCGCTTTTTTCTAGCAATTCCGCCCCGCTCAGCAGATTTACAAGTTCCCCCAGGCTCCATGCATGATCGGCGATTCCCGCCTCCATCGCAGGTGTTACGCGAAGTGTCTTGTGAATACGGCAAAAGTTGTAGTGCATGAAGTATAGCGCCAGCGCGTGGCCATGGTTCTCCAGTTTTTTGCTGAACCCGTTCGTCAAACGTGTGAATCTCCGCATGGACATGCGCATTGTTAGGTTCTGGCGCTCCACATATGACGTGCTGACGTGCTTCGGGTCGGGGTCTCCGCTGACCACTTTCATATCGCAGCCGATGCACGTTGCCGGACTGTAGCGCGATGCATCAGGAGTCGGAGCACCATGAGATTTTGTGAAGCATCGCGTAATCGGCATCAGCCCCAAACGCGTCTTCAACGGCGCTCAGGTAGGCACTGTGCGCGTCAGTCGTGATTTGTGGCCGTCCGATGATGCGAACAGCGCAATCCTGCATGAATTCCCACGCGGCTGCCCTGTCCCGTCCGCCCATGAAATACGTGACGCACAGCTTTGTATCTGCATCAATCGCGGTCCACGTCCAAACGTCGCCCCATCCTTCGGCTTTCTTCTCGGGACTGGCGTTCTTCTTCTTCGCACCCACGAAGCTCCAGATTTCATCGCACTGCAACCGGCGCACCTTGAGGCCGCGAACGTAGCGGTGATGGTAAGCAGCGGCGGCACAGCCGAGATCACGCAGAAGACTGAGTACGGTGTGCTTCGCAACGCCCGTCATGCGGCAAGTGCCATTGATCGAGACACCTTCGACGAGGGCGGCTATCACTTGGCTGCGTGTTTCATTCGACAGGCGATTCATGATGCCAGCTATTATAAGCTAGCATAAGCTGGCATGTAAAGAAAGTAATGCTTGCTTTTTATTGCTGGCATAGTTATTATTGCCCCATGCGCAGAAATGATGAGTTTGCTGCAGAACGCGCTTCTCTCGGCGGGAAAAGCCGCATGGAAAAGCTATCGCCTGAACAACGCAGCCAATTGGCTAAGTCAGCCGCAGACAAACGATGGGCAAGAAAGAGAACCATAGACCCCGTCGTTAATCATGGCGACGTCCCGAAAGCGAAGCTGTGGGGCGAACTCCAAATCGGAGAGAAGCTCTTGCCTTGCTATCACCTCGCCAACGACGTGCGAGTGTTTAGCTTGAAGGGTGTCGTGGTTTCACTGATCGAGACCGAGGGTGGTCAGCTTGCAGAATACATTAAAGTGAAATCGCTAAGAGACTTTCTTCCCAACGACTTAGTGCCTGCAGAAAATGACCAAATTCCGGCCTTGATTCAATTCGATACCGGCGGAGAAGGTTTCACCAAATACGCTTGGGGCTTGCCAGTAGAGAAGTTCATTGATCTGTGCGAAGCCTATTCCAGGGCCGCAGAAACCGCTGGTAACCTCACTGAGAGGCAGGTACGGATTGCCATTAACGCAAATGCCTTTCTTCGAGCGTGTGCCAAAGTCGGTATTATCGCGCTGGTTGATGAGGCAACAGGGTATCAGGCACAGCGGCCCCTTGATGAACTGCAGCTAAAACTCAAACTCTTTCTTGCGGAGGAAATGCGTAAGTGGGAAAAGACGTTTCCCGATGATTTGTGGGTACAGTTCGGGAGGTTAACAAATTGGAAAGGAACGTTGCATCAGAGGCCGAAATACTGGGGCAAATTGGTGATGGAATTGATATACGAGTACCTTGACCCAGATGTAGCGCAATGGCTGAGGGATAATGCGCCGAAGCCAATACATGGTCAGAACTACTTCCTGTGGATGAACGAGCAGTATGGCCTCAAGAAGTTAATTGAGCACATCTGGAAGGTGATCGGGATTGCAAGCACGTGCTCGGACATGGAAGAACTGCGAAAAAGAATGCAGGAATTGTACGGAAAACGCCCTGGGTTTCAGTTTGAACTGAAACTTGCGGCCCCGAAAGCGCCAGCGCCTACTTCGACCGCTCAGTAGCTTCGCGGACGATGCGCGAGAGTGTCCCGCTTTTAGTTGGAGGTTGAAGAGCGGCGCTCGGGATCATGTTACGCGACCTCCTGCTTAGTCGCAGCTTTTTCTGTTTCTCCTCTTCCTAGGATTGCTCTCAGTTGCCAGATGTCCTTCCAGCCCA
>JAIQFT010000085.1 GCA_020073185.1 Terriglobia bacterium | reverse complement strand
TTACGAGTTGCTGCGTAATGGTGGAAGCTCCGCGAGTGCGACCGCCTTCCAAATCGTCTTGGGCAGCGATTTGAATCTGGTGCCAATCGAACCCATGATGCTGGTAGAAGCGCGCATCCTCCGCGGCGATTACAGAGTGTTGGAGATCGGGCGAGATTTGGCCGAGCGGAATGAATTTGTAGCGTTCGTGATACGGCGTGTGGTGAATCCAGGCCTGCAAGCGGCGCTGGATGTGCACTGCGGTTGTCGGTGGGTCGATCCACCGGGCGGCCGCAAGCATCAGCGCGGCAAGCGCCCAAATGAGCACCGCGCCGGTGATGAGCCATCGAACAAAGGATCGGAGGAAACCCTTCCGAAGCGGGGTCTTGGGGTGTGTGTTTGGCCTTGCAGTCACATTTCAGAATAACAGCCTGGGTTGGGTTGCCGTTTATGGCTGATCTTGCGCGCGCGAACACGGAGCCCTGCGTCCTACTCAGGCCACTCGGGGTAAAGCCACTTGGTCCTGAATCACATTGAACCCCGCTACGGAACAGGAATCGTCCGGATATGGCCAGCTTTTCCTCTCAGGTCCGCGATAACCCAATGACCTTCCCGAAGCTGGAGACCCTCGAATCGCAAGGTGGTCACTTCAGCCCTCCGGAGGCCACAGCCGATGAGAAGCGAGAGCAGAATCTCAAGTTAAGATATCGATGGTCCCTTGTAGATAAAGCTTCGCTTCACCAGCGATCTTTACGCGGTTGCCAGCGAGTGTGCACCACATTCGGGCGCCACGAGGACTCAGTTGCTGCACCCGAAATGTTTGCTTGCCAGTGCGTCCGGCCCAGTATGGGACGAGTGTGCACTGGATTGATCCCGTGGCAGGATCTTCGTCGATCCCCTCGGATGGAGCGAAAAACCTGCATACGTAATCGACATCCTTCTCGCCGGCAGCTGTAACAATCGCTCCACCGATGCCCATATCAATTTTGGCCAACGCAGCTATATCGGGCTTGAGGTTTTCGACTATTTCGGCGTGGTGGGCGACGATGAGAAAGTCGCGAGGGTCGCGCATTACCTCTGCCATCTCCAGACCCAGGGCGGACAGCAACCCCGTTGGGAGTTCGCACGGTACCGCCGGCCTAGAGGGGAAATCCATTTCAAAGCGCTCGTGATCACGATTGACCGTCAATAAGCCACTGACTGTATGGAAGCGAACCGGCCAGGTGTCATGTCCACGCAAAGCAAGGGCATACGCGGCAGCCAACGTTGCGTGGCCGCACAGGTCATCTTCCACTACCGGTGTGAACCAACGCAGGTCGAAATCGCCATCAGCGCGGGCAACCACAAAAGCGGTTTCGCTGTGACGGTTCTCTGCTGCGATTTTCTGCATGACATCATTGACGGGAAATGCGGGAAGGAGGCATACACCGGCGGGATTGCCTGCGAACAGTTCGCTCGCGAAGGAATCGATGTGGTAATACGAAATCGGCATGCTTGCCAAAGTTGATCCAGCGCGCGGCCACGGGACTCAAGAAATTTCGGGTCCGGTAGAACTGACGGAGAAACGGCTCTCTGGCTCTGTAGGTCCCTTCCCAAGCTGGCCTCTGCTTGGTACGAGAAATGTCATGAAATTGTCGCATCGGACCGCGAGTCCTGCTTTGAGATCAATACCAGTGATGTCATCTACTCTGGCGTCCTACACCTCCCGTGGGTGGGGAACCGGAAACGGTTGGCGACCGGTTGCGCTACAGCTCCGAGCGCGCCATCGGGTCGAAGTGCTGTTCGCAAACACGTCGTCAGAATGCGTTCAATCGAGACCATAGCGGAAGTCCGCCCAACCAGGTTGTAATCGGAGCCGAACTAATCCGCTTCTGTTTCCGACAGCGCCACGGGGCTTGTAGCCTTAGCGGGCATGACGCTGCGCACCAGCAGGTACAACACCGGGATGATGAACAGGTTCAGGATGGTGGAAATCACCATCCCGCCGAATACGGTGGTGCCCACCGAGTGACGCCCTGCCGATCCTGCGCCGCTGGCAAATACCAGCGGCAGCACGCCCAGGATGAAGGCCACCGAAGTCATCAAGATCGGGCGCAGGCGCAGGCGCGCGGCCTCCACGGCAGCTTCTGCCAGCGACAATCCCTTGGCCTGCAACTGCTCGGCGAATTCCACGATCAGAATGGCGTTCTTGCTGGCCAGCCCAATGAGCATCACCAGGCCGATCTGGCAATAGACATCGTTCTGCAACCCGCGCAGCCACTGTGCCCCCAGCGCGCCCAGGATTGCCATGGGCACTGCGAGCAGAATAATGAACGGCAGCACAAAGCTTTCGTACTGCGCCGAGAGCGTCAGATAAACCACCAGGAGGCCCAGGCCGAACAGCAGGAACGATTGCGCACCCGACTGGATCTCTTCCAGCGATATGCCCGTCCACTCGTAGGCGTACCCGGCCGGCATCACCTGTTTCGCCAACTGCTCCATGGCGCTGATGGCCTGTCCGGAACTGAATCCCGGGGCCGCGCTGCCGTTGATTTCCGCGGTGCGGAACAGGTTGTAGTGGCTGATGATGCTGGCGTTGGTGGTCTCTCTCACGGTCACGATGTCGTCCAGCGGCACCATTGTGCCGTCATCCGCTCGGACGTAGAACTGGCGCAGATCGCGGGGTTGCGAGCGGAACGCCTTGTCGGCCTGCACGTACACGCGGTACGAGCGGTTGTTGAAATCGAAATCGTTGACGTACTGCGAGCCCATGAAGACCTGCAGCGCCGAGGTGATCTGCGTAAAGGGCACGCCCAGGCTCTTGGCTCTTTCACGGTCAATGGTCACCAGCAACTGTGGATCGCGTGCGCTGAAGCTGGTGAACAACCCGCGCAGTTCCGGACGGCTGTTGCCCTTCTGGATCATCTCGCGCAGCACGCGTTCCAGATCGTCCAGCGTCCCCGATCCGGTCTGCTGAAGCTGAAACTGAAACCCGCCGTAGACACCCAGACCCTCGATCGGCGGCGCGAGAAACGGAACGACCATGGCTTCGGATATGCCCGAGAGCGGGCCGCGCACCTGGTTGATGACGGCTTGCACCGAATGCTGCGAGCCGTGACGCTGGTCGTGTTCCTTGAGGCTGACGAACATCAAGCCACGATTGGGCGCGGCGCCACTAAAGCTGAAACCCGCGACCGAAAACACGCCGGTGATGTCGTGATTCTGGGCAAGGACCTGGGTCGCCTTCGCATTCACGCGCGTGGTGTAATCCAGCGACGCCCCTTCCGGCGCCTGCACCGCGGCGATGAACCAGCCCTGGTCCTCGTTGGGCACAAAACTGGTCGGCACCTTGCCGTAAATCCAATAGCTCAGCGCCAGCCCGGCAAGAAACACGATCAGCACCGGGATTTTCCATGCGCTCAGGTGTCCCAGCGAGTTCCTGTACGCCGCGGTTCCACCGCGAATCAGGGAGTTGATGCCGCGGAACAGCGGGTTGCGGGGGCGCTCGGTGGGACGCAACAGCAGGGCGGAAAGCGCCGGCGTCAGCGTGAGCGCGTTGAATGCCGAAAGCGCAATGGAGAACGCGATCGTGAGAGCGAACTGCTGGTACAGCCGGCCGGTGGTCCCAGGGAACAACCCTACGGGAACGAACACGGCGATCAGCACCAGCGAGGTTGCGATCACGGCGCCGGTCACCTCGCCCATGGCGACTTGCGAGGCCTTGCGCGCATCGGCAATCCCCTCCTCCATGTGGCGCTCGACGTTTTCGATGACCACGATCGCGTCGTCCACCACCAGTCCGGTAGCTAGCGTCAGCCCGAATAGGGTGAGCGTGTTGATGGAGAAGCCGAACAGCTTCACAAACGCAAACGTGCCGACCAGCGACACGGGAATGGTGATGGCCGGAATCAGCGTGCTGCGCCAGCTTTGCAGGAACAGAAAAATCACCAGGATGACGATGATGATCGCTTCCAGCAGCGTCTTCAGCACTTCGCGAATGGATTCGCCCACGGCCAGGGTACTGTCAAAGGCAATGACATACTTCAGCCCCGGCGGAAACTGCTTGGAAAGTCGCTCCAATTCCTCGCGCACGCCGCGGTCCACATCCAACGCGTTGGCGTTGGAAAGCTGCATGACGCCGAGCCCGATTGCATCGTGGCCGTTGTAGGCGAGATTGCCGCCGTAGCTCTCGGCCCCGAGCTCGGCGCGGCCCACATCGCGCAGCAGCACCAGGGAGCCGTCGGGCCCGCGCTTGAGGACGATGTTCTCGAACTGCTTGGGCTCGGCCAGGCGGCCCACGGCGCGCACGCTGATCTGAAACGACTGCCCCGGCAGCGCGGGCGCTTCTCCAACCTGGCCCGCCGCCACTTGCAGGTTCTGCTCGCGCAGTGCGTTGACCACATCCGCGGCAGTCAGCTTGCGCGAGGCCAGCCGCACCGGATCGAGCCACAAGCGCATGGAGTACTTGCGCTCGCCGAAAATGATTACGTCACCCACGCCTTTGACGCGTTTCAGCGCGTCTTTGACGTAAACGTCCAGGAAATTGCTGATGAACAGTTCGTCGTAGCGCTTATTGTCGGCATAAAAGCCGATCGCCATGATGAACGAGCCGGAGTTCTTGTTGACGAACAGGCCGGTAGTCTGCACTTCCGCGGGCAGGCGCCCCAGGGCGGTGTAAGCCCGGTTCTGCACGTCCACGGCGGCAATGTCGAGGCTGCGGGTCAGATCGAAAGTGGCAGTGATCTGGCTGGAACCGTCGTTGGCGCTGCTCGAGCTGATGTAACGCATGCCCTCCGCGCCGTTGATCGCCTGTTCCAGCAGCGTGGTGACGCTGGTCTCCACCGCTTGCGAGTTGGCGCCGGTGTACGACGCGCCAACCGTCACCTGCGGCGGCGCAATCGGCGGAAACTCGGCCACCGGGAGCGACGGGATTGCCACCGCTCCCGCCAGGATCATGAGCAGCGAACAGACGATGGCGAACACCGGCCGGCGAATAAAGAAATTGACGAACATGACTGCTCCGCTGCGCTTAGGATTGGGGCACGACGGGCATGCCGTCGACCAGGATCTGCACGCCGCTCACGATCATGCGGTCGCCGGCCTTGATTCCATCCAGGACAACGTAGTTGTTGCCGACAATATCTCCGAGGCGGACAGCGCGCTGCCGCGCTACGTCCTGTTTGCCATCGCCTTCCGCGAGGAACGCGAACGTCTGCCCGCTGACCCGGGCCACGGCTGTGACCGGTATCAGCGGGTGTTCAGCCTCGCTCCACATCACGCGAGCGTGGACCATCTGCGCGTTGCGGAACTGGCGGCCCTTATTGGGCACGATGGCCTTGATGAGCACCAATTGCGAGTCGGCATCCACCCGGGGCGAAACGAAGCTGACGGCGCACCGGGCCGCGGGTTTGCTGTCGTCCAGGATTTCGACTACCGTGCCGCGGTGCAGGACCGCGGCTTTTTCGGCGGGAACGGAAATGTACGCTTCGAGTTCGCCGCTTTTGTCGAGCGTGGTGAGCACGGTGTCAACCTTGACGCGGTCGCCCACGCGCACCGGGATGTCGCCAAGGATGCCGGCGTCGGGCGCCTTCACCGTGTAGTAGTGCAACTGGACACGCTGCTCGCGGACCCCGGCTGCCATGGCCTCGACATCGGCCAGGGCGGCGTCGTATGCGCTCTGCGCCTGGTCTAGGTCCTGGCGGCTGATGACGCCGGCGGCGAACAACTCCTTGCGGCGCGCCAACTCCTTGCGCGTCCATTCCAGGTTGGCCAGCCGCGCCCGGTGCGACGCTTCCTGATTGTTGACTGTCGCCTGCTGTTTCAGCGGGTCAATTTCCAGCAGGGGCGCGCCGCGCTCCACGCGGTCACCCGACTGCACGAAAATGCGCGTGACCTGCCCTTCGACTTGCGGCTGAAGCACCGCCGCATTGCGCGATTTCAGCGCGGCCATGTACTCGGTGAACTCGCCCACGCGCTGCGGCTCCGCTACCTGCACCTTCACGGGAATCCCCGGAGCCTGCGCGCCTTCCCCTTTCGCTTCCACGCCCTTGTTGCACGCAGTTGCGCCAAGTACCACGGCGAGAAGAAGAAGTGAGATATAAAGCCGATCCGCCAAGTGGTAAAACATCGCCTACTTCCTCTATCGGACATGAGCTGCGTTGAAGAACCAGATATTGTATGTCAGCGGCTCGTATGCGTGGCCGTTTTGCAGCGACTCGTTCTGACGCTTCACCTTCGTGGAGTCTGTCATTCCGAGGAAAGACCCGACCCGGCTTCAAGTTCGCTTTTCCCAGTTCGGGAACAATCGTGTTCCAGAATCGAACACAGAAAGGAACTTCATGCCGAGATTCTGCGGTCCTCCCTGCGCCGCATCGACAAACATAGCAGCCGGCGTACTCCGCGATAGCTATGCCCCATGATTGGCCGGCATTACAGTTTCCGGTGAGCCGACTACCCAGGATTCGGCCGTTCGCCGGGCGGTACGGCTGAACTCCCATTAAATGGAATGACCTGTCTTGCGCGAACTGGCCAGGAGAGCCCCGTTTCTATGCGGATGGAGGCGGGAACCGGCCCCCGAAAGAAAAATCAAAAAAGAGCTTGCATTGTGATCTAGTGTTATAGTTAACTATAACACTAAGCGGACCGGTGAGCGCTCGCACCTGAGTACGCGAGAGAGAACCCCGACCCGAAAGTAAAGAAGCTTAAGGAGAATGAAACATGAAACCCCTTCGTTTTGTGCTGTCCGTTGTTCTGATGTCGCTCTCCACCGTGGCTTTCGCGCAGTCCGAGGCGCACAAGATGGACGCGCCAAAAGCCGCCGCGCCGAAGTCCGAGGCGCAGATGTCCTTCGCAACCATGAAAAGCCTGGCGGGAGATTGGGAAGGCCCCGTCACCGTCCCGGAGATACCGGAGATGTCAGGCGGCACGCCGTTGCACGTCTCGCTGCGCGTGACCTCGAGGGGGAACGCGCTCGTGCACGAGTTACAGGAAGCAGGAACGCCGTTGGATGCGACCAAGTACGACCATCCGGTCACGATGTTTTACGTGGACGGAGACCAGCTCACGCTGGTTCACTATTGCGACGCGGGGAACCGGCCACGCATGACCGGCAAGATGTCGCCCGACGGCAAGACGGTCGAGTTCGAGTTCAAGGACATCAGCGGGAGCACGGAGTACCACATGCACCATTCGGTGTTCACCATCATCGACACCAACCATCACACCGAGGATTGGACGTTCATGATGAAGGACAAGCCGATCCACGCGCACTTCGATCTACGGCGGAAGAACTGAGGCGCGTGGTATCTCTGGTAAGGTCTGGTAGCGCTCTCTGGAAAACCTGATGGACCGTGAGTGGAACGACAGTCAGCCGATTTACCGCCAGCTTCGCGACCGTGTCGTCGCGATGATCCTGGATGGGGTACTCAAGGAAGGCGACCCGCTGCCCTCCGTGCGCAACGTCGCGGCTGAATATCGGGTCAATCCGCTCACGGTCCTGAAGGGCTATCAGCAACTGGTGGACGAGGGGCTGGTCGAGGCCAAACGAGGCCGCGGCATGTTCATCAATGCCGGCGCGCGCAGTTTGTTGCTCAAGGGCGAACGCCAGAAGTTTCTTGCCGAAGAATGGCCCAGGGTCCAGGCAACCATTCAGCGGCTCGGCCTGACGGCGGAAGAACTCCTGGACGGCGCAACCTCTACGTCGTCTTCAGATGCCGCACGGTCGAAAACCGAAGAGAAGGAGCGCTGAAGCCATGGCATGCATAGAAGCACGCGGTCTGCGTAAGGCGTTCGGAACAACGATCGCGCTGGACGGCATCAATTTGCGTGTTGAAGAGGGCCGCATCCTCGGACTCATCGGTCCCAACGGCGCCGGCAAGACCACCGCGCTCAACGCGATTCTCGGTCTCACCCCCTATCAGGGAGAACTGAACGTGCTCGGACGCAATCCCTGGGCCGAGCGCGATCGGCTCATGCGCGATGTCTGCTTCATTGCCGATGTCGCCGTGCTGCCGCGCTGGATAAGGGTTTCGCAGGCGCTCGATTACGTCGCCGGCGTGCATCCGCGATTCGATCGCGCGAAGGCGGAAGGTTTTCTGGCGAAGACCACGATCCGCCGCGCCAGCAAAGTCAGGGAATTGTCGAAGGGCATGGTGGCCCAACTGCACCTTGCCCTGGTCATGGCCATTGACGCGAAATTGCTGGTGCTGGACGAGCCGACGCTTGGTCTCGACATCCTCTATCGCAAGCAGTTCTACGATTCCCTGCTGAACGACTACTTCGATCGCAGTCGCACCATCGTGGTGACGACGCACCAGGTGGAAGAGGTCCAGCACGTCCTCACCGATCTCATGTTCATCGACCGCGGCCGCATCGTACTCGATTGCAGCATGGAACAATTGGGGTCGCGCTATCTGGAAGTGATAGTGAATCCCGAGCAGCTCGCCGCGGCACGGGCGCTCAAGCCGATGCACGAGCGCCAGCGGTTCGGTCGCAGCATCCTGCTGTTCGATGCTGTCGATCGTCAGCAACTCGCCGCGCTTGGCGACGTGCGCACGCCTAGCATCGCCGACTTGTTCGTTGCCGTGATGGGCAATCAGGCCGGAGAAACAAAAGGAGCGGCTGTATGAATACTCAATCGAGTGCCGTGCCCGAGTCCTTCGACTCGCAGGGAGTCGCGCCCGCGGTCACGTCAGCGACTCGGCCCATGTACTGGTCGGTGCGACGCGAATTGTGGGAGAACCGTTCCATCTTTATCGCGCCGCTGGCCGTTGCCGCCCTGTTTCTGTTCGGCTTCTTGATCGGCACCATTCGTCTGCCGGGCAAGGTGCGTGCCGCGTTGACGCTCGACATCATACAGCAGCACAACTTGGTCGCGCAGCCGTACCTGATCGCTTCCGGTCTGATGATGCTGACCACTCTTGTCGTCGGGGTGTTCTACTGTCTCGACGCGCTGCACGGCGAACGTCGCGATCGCAGCATCCTGTTCTGGAAGTCGCTGCCGGTTTCCGATCTCACGGCCGTGCTTTCGAAGGCGATCACTCCGATCGTGATCCTCCCGCTGGTCAACTTCGCGATCACCGTTGTGACGCAGTGGATCATGCTGTTGGTGAGCACCGCGGTCCTGCTGGGGAGCGGTCTGAGTGTCACGACGCTATGGACCCATGCGTCGCTGTTCCAGACGTGGCTAATGTTGCTCTACCACCTCCTGACTGTTCATGGGCTCTGGTACGCGCCCATCTATGGCTGGCTGCTGCTGGTTTCAGCGTGGGCACGGCGCGCGCCATTTTTGTGGGCCGGCTTGCCACTGCTTGCGATCGGAGTCGTTGAGAAAATTGCCTTTAACACTACGCATTTCGGCGCGATGCTGGCGAACCGCATGCTCGGTGGCGGGGGAGGCGACGATTTCATGACCGGCAGCCTCTCGATGGATCCGCTGATGCACTTTACTCCGGGTCAGTTCCTGATCAGCCCGGGTCTATGGATCGGGCTGGCCATCGCCGCGGCATTCCTCGCCGCAGCGGCCCGGCTGCGCCGCTATCAAGGACCGATCTGAGTCGCGTCATCCTTGATTCCAGTTCCTCGCGTAAGGAGAACGAATGCAATGGCACAGATTGAAATGGAAGACGGTTCGGCGGAAAGAACGCAGCGCATTTACGCGAGAGTTGCGGGCTTTCTGTTTCTATGGCTGGTCATCACCGGTCTGGCCGGTATGCTGACCATATCCCGTATCGTTGGCTCCGGGGATTTCGCCACAAAAGCGAAGAGAGTAGTAGCCTCGGAACACTTATACCGGCTCGCGCTTTCCAGCGAGCTGATTGAGACTTTGAGCGCACTCCTGCTTGCTTTCGCTCTTTATGCAACGCTCAAGCCCGTCGATAGGCTTCTGGCTCAGATCGCAATGTATTGGAGGCTGGGGGAATCATTCATCGGCGGCGTGGGGATAATCGTCGGCTTTGCGAGGCTGGGTCTCTATACTTCCCCACAGTCGGTCGGGACATTGGGCGCCGACCAGACACGGGCCTTGGTGGCTCTGACGCGCGATGCGGGTTCCGCCGCGTACAACATCAGCGCGATATTCTTCAGTATCGGTTCCATCCTCTTCTTTTACCTGTTTTTCAAATCGAGATATATTCCCAGGATACTGTCGGCATTCGGTGTATTTGCCTCGGTCGTGGTGACGGTCATCTGTTTTGGCAGTTTGATCTTTCCCGAGTGCGCAGCGACGTTCCAGTATGGTTGGGCGCCGATGGCCATCGCCGAAGTCACAACCGGCCTTTGGCTGATGGTGTTTGCGGTAAAGACCCAAGCCCGCATACAAGCACGAGAAGTGGCGTGATCCTAACCGGAACCAGCCGCTCATCCGCGCTATCGTCCTCAGCAGCTTAGCGACCCTACAATATCCGCACCCCCTCATTCGTCTACAACCCTAGCAGCCCGTGGTGCAAGTCTGGATTCGTGAGCGGAAAGTACTGAAGTATCCACAGGCATAGTTCGTAGAATGTCGCGCATGTCGATGGGGACGCGCAAGCAGCGGGAGAAGCAAGAGGACATCTGGATTGCGC
>JAIQFT010000084.1 GCA_020073185.1 Terriglobia bacterium | reverse complement strand
GCGCAATCCAGATGTCCTCTTGCTTCTCCCGCTGCTTGCGCGTCCCCATCGACATGCGCGACATTCTACGAACTATGCCTGTGGATACTTCAGTACTTTCCGCTCACGAATCCAGACTTGCACCACGGGCTGCTAGGTGTTGGCTTTGCATGCTACGGACCTGGGCACTTCACTTTTCTCGGGCTAAGTGAAGATTCTCGTTTGGAGGTAGAGGTAGCAGTCCCAGAGCGTTGACCCAAGCCGAAGCCCGGCACCGCGCGGGAGCGCCGGGCAAATGGCAGCCCATGGAGGTGAAGTGGGCCGGATGCGGCTGGATTTCGTAGTTGATAACAGCAGTGGGCGTTGAAAAAGTCGCTTTTGCTGGAAATCGCGCCAATGGGGTATTTACTTGACTCAGGTGACCACAAGATATTGCGACGTGCTGCCACTCGGAGAAAATCGTCTATACGGCATCCTGGGGCGATCAAATGTCTGCCGATTTCTCGAACGCGAGTTTTTCAACAGCCACAGCACTTCACACAAGCCACGCTCGAAACCATATCACCAGGAACGCGGTACTGCCCTTCCGGGCGGTAGGCACACTCCCTTGTAAAACGTTGTAAATTCCCTCTTCTCCGCTAGTTCCCCGGAACATTTCCGCTTACTCTGGCGTATGTCTGATCAGGGCGATAACCAGCCTGAGTCCGCCCCGTCTAACGCCAATGCGCCTCTTGCTCGACATCTTCGTCCAGATGCTGCGCACCCTGTGGGCGCACAAGATGCGCTCGTTTCTCACCATGTTCGGCATCGCCTGGGGCGTGGGCTCCCTGCTGCTGCTGGTGGGCCTAGGCGAAGGCTTCCGCACCGGGCAGAAAAAGCAGCTCTCCACCCTCGGTGAAGACGTTCTTTTTATCTGGGGAGGCCGCGCGCCCGCCGTGGAAGGCAACTTCAACGGCATGCGCCAGTACTACCTCACGGTTCGCGACTGGCAGGACATCGTTCGCGAATGCAACGAGTGTCGCGCAGCCGCGCCCGGAATTTTCCGCGGCGACATCCGCGCGGTGAGCGCGTTCAACAGTTCCTCCGGCCAGCTCATGGGCGTGACACCGAACTACAACCAGATTCGCTATATCCCCATTAAGACCGGCCGCTGGCTGAACGACGGCGACAACGCCGAACGGCACTCGGTGGTTGTGCTGGGCGATGAAGCGCGCCGAATTCTGTTCCAGGGGCAGCCCGCCGTGGGCAGCACGATCCTGCTCAACGGCGTCCGCTTCGAGGTGATCGGCACCGTCGAACGCATCGGACACGGCGATAACAACACCATGAACCTGCGCATCATGATTCCCTTCGAGACCATGCGCATGTTCTTCCCCCGCAAGGACGCCGGCGATAATCCGGACGCCATCTCCTTTATCAATTACCAGCCGCGGGTGCACGCGCTGCACGAGCAGGCGCGCCAGCAGGTGCACAGGGTCATCGGCCGCAACCACCAGTTCGACTGGACCAACAACGACGCTTTCGACGAGTGGGACTCCATCCAGACCTACGACATGGTGGGCAAGATCTTTGACGCCATGGACATGTTTCTCGGCACCGTCGGCCTAGTGACGCTCTGCCTGGGCGCCATCGGGGTCATCAACATCATGCTCGTCGCCGTCGCCGAGCGCACTCCGGAAATCGGACTGCGCAAGGCCTTGGGAGCCACCAACCGCAGCGTCATGTTCCAGTTTTTTGCCGAAGGCGCGTTTCTGACCTTGCTCAGCGGCGGCATCGGCATGGCTGCCGCCGCGAGTTTGTGCGCAGCGCTGGGCACGCTGCCTTCGCCGCCCGGATGGGATACGCCCAAGATCGTGCCTTCCTCCGCCGCCATTGCCATCGGCAGCCTGGCGTTGGCGGGCATCATCGCCGGGCTCTACCCGGCGCGCAAGGCCGCCATGCTGCAACCCGTGGAAGCCCTGAGGAAGGAATAAATGACCGCCGACACCATGAGGATGGCCTACAGTGCCATGCGCCACAACCGGCGGCGCACGCTGCTCACCATGCTCGGCATGGCTTGGGGCATCGCCACGGTGGTCCTGCTGCTCGCCTATGGCGACGGCTTCGGGCGCGCCATTTATGCCATCTTCAACAATTTTGGGGCCAAGGCTGTCGGCGTGTTTCCGGGGCGCACCTCCATGCAGGCGGGCGGCAACAAGGCCGGCGTGCAGATCCGCTTCACCGACGATGACCTGGAGCGGCTGCGCAATGTCGTTCCCCTGGTGCGCCACATGGCCCGCTCCAACGGCAAGACGGTTCCCGTGCAGCGCGAGGAGCGCGCCTTCAATTTTGACGTGGAGGGCATTGATCCGCCGGCGCAGAACATCTGGAACCTGAGCGCCGAGTCCGGCCGCCTGCTCACCGACGAGGACAACTTTTCTCACGCCCGGGTCGCGGTCCTCGCCTGGGAAGCCAAGCAGAAGCTGTTCTCGGGAGCGCCCGCGGTCGGGCAGAAGGTGCGCCTGGGCGGAGTCACCTTTGAAGTGGTGGGCGTGCTCAACGCGCGCATGCAGGAAGGCGATGACGACATCAACCGCACCGTCTACATCCCCTACAACACCATGGGCCTGATCAAGGATACTTATTACATTGGCGGCATCTGGCTCGACTACGAGTCCCTCGACCACGACAAGGTCACCAAGACCATCCGCGAGACCATGGGCGTGGCACACAGCTTCAACCCCGAAGACCACCGCGCTATCTTCGTCTTCGACGCGCAGAAGCAACTCGCGCAATTTGAAATCATTACCCTCGGCATCAAGATCCTGATGGGCTTCATCGGCACGCTTACCCTCGGCATCGGCGGCGTCGGCCTGATGAATATCATGCTCGTCTCGGTGACGCAGCGCACGCGCGAGATCGGCGTCGAGAAAGCCCTGGGCGCCCGCAAACGCGACATCCTGTTCCAGTTCCTCGCCGAAGCTCTGGTCATCACCGCCGTCGGCGGCATTTGCGGCATCATCATGTCCTACGCCGTGTCGCTCGGCACCGGCCGCATCACTCTCTACAGCGCCCTCGCCTCCCATGCCGAAGCCGGCGATATCACCCTGCTCATCCGGCCGCGCGTGCTCGCCATCGCCACCGGGATCCTTGCCCTCGTCGGCCTCGCCAGCGGCATGTTCCCCGCCATCCGCGCCGCCAACCTCGACCCCATCGAAGCCCTGCGCTACGAGTAGCCGTATTCTCCGCGCTCATGGTTGCGGCACGATGTTGGCGTGACGCGCGACCTCCTGGAACCGCCCCTGCTGCCTCATCCATATTCCCGTGAAGCGCAGATGTTCGAGTTTGCCGGCATTCGGCATTCTTCCGCCCCACGTCACGTCTTCGCTGCCGGCCACGATCACGGTGCCGCCATACACACGCAGGTACTCGATGTGCCGGTCGTAATTCGTGATCACCAGCATGCCGGACTGCATCATTCCCAGCACCTGCTGCTTGGTGACGAACTTGTTGAGCGGATTAGTAACGACGAGATCGTCAGACCACAGGCTCGCCATCGCTTTTGCGTCCTTGTGAAGGAATGCTTCGACCTCTTCCCGGTTCAGCCGCCGGACCTCTTCTTCAGCGCGCTTATCACTCGTGGCGTCTGCTGTTTGCGCCTGAGCTGTTGCAAATAGCGCGGCCAGGCCAGCCAGCAGGACGAACCATGCGGCGCGAGTGAACTTCGTTTTCATGGCTACCATCCTTCAACGACGACGAACTTGTGCTCCATTAAACCGATTGCCGCGAATATCTGCAATACGGTTATCGCAGTTCTCTGCAATAATCGCCGGCCAATGACGGACGCCAAGCCCTGGTTCCTCGATCTCGCTCCTCACGAGCGCTCTACGCTCGTCGCCACATTTGGCGGATGGGCGCTCGACGGCATGGACGTCATGGTTTACAGCTTCGCCATCCCCAGCCTGATCGCGCTGTGGCACATCAGCAAAGGCCAGGCTGGAATCCTCGCCGCCGTCACACTCATCATCTCCGCCATCGGAGGCTGGCTCGCCGGACTCCTGGCCGACCGCTACGGACGCGCGCGCGTGCTGCAAATCACCATCGCCTGGTTCGCCCTATTTACCTTTCTCAGCGGCTTCACCAATTCCTTTTGGCAACTGCTGATCACGCGCGGCCTGCAAGGACTGGGCTTCGGCGGCGAGTGGGCGGTCGGGTCGGTGCTGATGGGCGAAACCATTCGCGCTCAGCATCGCGGCAAGGCAGTCGGTACCGTGCAGGGTGGATGGGCGATTGGCTGGGGAGTCGCCGCCATCCTCTATACCGTGCTGTTCTCGGCGCTGCCGGCCACCATCGCATGGCGCGCCCTGTTCTGGATCGGCGTTCTGCCCGCGCTGCTGGTCTTCTACATCCGGCGCTACGTCCCTGAACCCGAGGTCTTCCGCCGTACCCGCGCGCAACTCGCCGCCTCCGGCGATCGCAGCCGCTTCCTGGGAATATTCTCTCCGTCTCTTCTGCGCATCACTATGCTGACCTCGCTCATGGCCACCGGCGCCCAGGGCGGCTACTATGCCGTCACCACCTGGCTTCCCACTTATCTGAAAACCACGCGCGGACTCTCCGTGCTCAACACCGGCGCCTACCTGCTGGTGGTGATCGCCGGCTCCTTCCTCGGCTACATGATCAGCGCCTGGCTCACCGACCGCCTCGGGCGACGCCGCACGATGATTATCTTTGCCGTATGCTCGTTCGTAACCGTCGCCGCGTACACCTATCTGCCGATCGGAAATCGCGTCATGCTGGTGCTGGGCTTTCCGCTGGGCTTCTTCGCCTCGGGCTCGTTCGGCCCCATGGGCGCATTTCTCACCGAGCTCTTTCCCAGCCGCGTGCGCGGTTCCGGCCAGGGGTTTTCCTACAATTTCGGCCGCGGCGTCGGCGCACTCTTCCCCGCCCTGGTCGGCTATCTCAGCGCACGCATCTCCCTTGGCGCCGCCATCGCCGCCTTTTCCCTCAGTGCTTACTTGCTGATGATCTTGGCCGTCCTGCTGCTGCCGGAAACGCGCGGAAAGGAACTGCACGCTGTCGACTGATTGGGGATTTCGTAATCTGGGGTTTTCGTAATCTGGTAATTTCGTAAATTGGCAATTTCAAAGCTTAACGGTCAACCTCGCTCTCGGGAAAATTACCGAATTACCCATTTGCCCAATTACCAAATTCTTCACTCCATCGGTTCCACGGCGGCCTCTTTCCCCGAGAGTTGCACCAGCACCGTCGCCGCCAGCACCACCACGATGCCCACCACCTGGATGGGCCGCACCAGTTCGCCCAACGTGATGGCCGCGAGCAAGATGGAGAACACCGGCTCCAGGCAACTGGTCACGATGGCGCGCGTCGCATCCAGGTACTGCAACCCCGCGATGTAGAAGGAAAACGGCAGCAACACCGAGGTCACCGAAAACAGCGCCAGGAACCCCCATTGCGCGCCGGAATAGCGCTCGATTCGCCACGGCGGGTTGATCACCAGCCAGCACATCACCGCGCCCGCCAGAATGTACAGCAGCACCTTCCAGCGATCGTGCCGCGTCAGCAGCGGCGGGATGAACACGTTGTAGTAGGCAAACGAAAGCGCCGCCGCCATTCCCGCGGCCACACCGACTGGACTGATTCGAAACGCGCCCGCGCCCACCGCGCCGATGGCCAGCGCGCTGCCCAACACCGCCAGTCCCACCGACAATACGCGTGGCGCGGTCGGCCTCTGCACCCCGCGAGCCACCAGATACAGCAGCACCCACATCGGCGCCGTGTATTGCAGGATGATCGCCGTCGCCACGTTCGTCTTCTGGATGGCGAGGTAGTAAAAATAATTCGAGGCCGCGACCCCGAGCACGCCAACCAGCAGCGCGCGCACCAGATCCGCGCGCGACATTTTCAGTCCCGCCGTTCCGCGCCGCGCCAGCAGCACCGGCGCCAGCACCAGCAGCGCCAGCGTGGCGCGCGTCTGCGCCAGGATCAGCGGCCCGATCGGCGGCAGCGCCTGCCCGCTCACCAATCGCCCGGTAAACGCCGCCCGTCCCAGCGACGCCGAAATCCCCCAACACAGCGCCGCCGCCGCAATGAACACGTACCCCCGCACCGGATGCGAGCGCGGCGGAAACGGGCCTGGGATCTCGGCTTTAAGCTCCGTGGCCATGCGTGGTGACGGCAGTTTATCCGATCGCTTCTGGTCGCTGTGGGCCCCGGCGCGTGTGGCGCGGGCGCCCTCGCCCACCAAAAAAGGGCGCGGCTTTCACCGTGCCCTTTTTCCCTCATCCAAATCCGTTTTGCCTGAGGCCTGGCGCCTGAAGCCTACTCACCCATCAGCTCATCCAGCCTGTCCGGGTCGAAGCCGATCATCACCTCTTCGCCGATCACCAGCGTCGGCGTCGAGCGGCTCTGGTACTTGTAGACCAAATCGTTCACGGCCTGCTCGTCCGCTGACACGTCGCGATCTTCAAACTCGATACCTCTCGCCGAGAGGTAGGCCTTCGCGGTGCGGCACGGCGGTCAACCGGGTTGCGTAAAGATGACGACCTCTTTTGCCATGCACGCTAAGACGCCGCTGCCCGGCTCGAGGCTGCAAATATTTTCCCTGTGGATGCACAAGTCGGGAAATCACACCAGCTCGATCTCCGCCGTGATCTTGGCCGTCTTCGCCAGCATCCGCGACACCGAGCAGTATTTCTCCTTCGACAATCGCACCGCGTCCTCCACCGCCTTGCGCGACACCTTCCCGCCCACGCGATACCTCAGCTTGATGGCCGTGTACACCGCCGGCGGCTCCGGCGCGCGCTCCGCCTCCGCGCTCACTTCCAGGCTGGTAAACGGCTCGCGTTTCTTGCGCAGAATGCCGGCCACGTCCGACGCCGTGCAGCCGCACAACCCGATCAGCACCAGCTCCATCGGGCTCGGCGCGGTCTTGTCCTTGGCCGCGTCCACCACCATCGCGTGCCCGCTGCCGGCCACGCCGATAAACCGCTCGCCATCCGTCCACGTCGCGCGGGCTGTTACCATCGCTCATTCTCCAAATTCAAAACCGAGGCTCCCCGCATCCAATACCCCGATGCGCTTTCTTGCCTTCGCCACCGACTACGACGGGACGCTCGCCACTCAAGGCAGCGTCGAAAAGCGCGTGCTTCCGGCGCTCCATCGTCTGCGCGCTTCCGGCCGCAAGCTCCTGCTCGTTACCGGCCGCCAGCTGCCCGATCTGCAAAAAGCTTTTCCCGAGTATCGGATTTTCGACCGCGTGATTGCGGAAAACGGCGCGCTGCTCTTCCGGCCCGAATCCGGGGAGGAGGTCCCGCTTTGCGATCCGCCCGATGCGAGACTCATCGCCGCCCTGCGCGCCCGCGGCGTTCCCTTCTCTGCCGGCCGCGCCATCATCGCCATGCATGAGGACCACCACACCGCCGTCGCTTCCGTCATCCACGACTTGGACCTCGCCCTCGAGCTTCACATCGCCCTGAACAAGGGCTCGCTGATGGCGCTCCCGGCGCGTGTGGACAAAACCACCGGCCTCAAGGCCGCGTTGTCCGAGCTTCATCTCGACGCCGCCAGCGTGGTCGGCATCGGCGACGCCGAAAACGACGCCGCTTTTCTCGCTGCCTGCGGATGTGCGGCCGCGGTCGCCAATGCCCTGCCGCAAATCAAGCGCAACGCCGACCTGGTGACCAACTCCGCTCATGGAGCCGGGGTGGTTGAGCTCATCGAGGAACTTCTCGACAACGACCTCGCCCGCTGCGCGCTACGCCGCACCCTGGGATAGCGCCGTGGCAGCCTCCTTGCGGCCGGCTGCCGCCGCCTGCACCCGCACCTCGCACAAATCGCCGATCAGGTTGCCCGCCCAGCGATAGACGTTGTTCTGCTCCACCGTCTGCCGCATCCGTTGCATGCGCGCCCGCCGTTCCGCCTCCTTCATCTCCAGCACCTCGAAGAGGGTGTCGGCCAGCCGCTCGGTGTCGTACGGATTGACGATCAGCGCATCGGGCAGCTCGCGCGCCGCCCCGGTAAACGGGCTCAGGATCAGGACCCCGTCCCCATCATATCGTGACGCGATATATTCTTTCGCGACCAGGTTCATGCCGTCATGCAGCGAGGTCACCAGGCACACGTCCGCCGCCCGGTAGTAGCGGTCCACCTCGGCGTGGCTGTGGTGATGGTTGCGGAACACAATGGGCTGCCACTTGCCCGAGCGGAACCTTTGGTTGATCCGCTCCGCCGTCGCTTCCACTTCGGCCATCAACTCGCGATAGCGCGGAATATTGGTGCGGCTGGGCGCGCCAATCTGCACCAGGGTGAATCTTCCCTGGTGCTGCTCGTATTTCTCCAGGAACCGCTCCACTCCCAGCAACCGCTCCACGATGCCCTTGGTGTAATCCACCCGGTCCACGCCCAGGCCCATGTAGAGCGCTTCCACTCCCAGCTCGCGCAGCAACTCGGCCTGGTGCTCGTGGGCGTTCTGGAAAACCTGCGGCGCCGCGGGAAACACGATGCTGATCGGAAACGGCCGCACCATGGTCACGTGCTTGCCGCGGTTCACATTTCCGTGGTCCCACTCGATGCGCGACTCCAGAACCCGGTCCACCGTCTCCAGGAAGTTGTCGCAATGCGCCTGGATGTGGAAGCCGATCAGGTCCGCGCCCAGCAGCCCGTCGAGCAGTTCCGCCTGCCACGGACATATCCCGAACGCCTCCGGGTTCGGCCACGGGATGTGCCAGAACAAGCCCACCCTGGCGTCGGGCCGCCGCTCCTTGATCATGCGGGGCAACAGCGCGAAGTGAAAATCCTGCACCAGCACGATCGGCTGCTCCACGCTCTGCATTTCGTCGCACAGCGCGTCGGCGAAGGTTTCGTTCACCTGCTGGTATTCCTTCCAGTCGCCCGCCCGAAACGTCGGCCGCGTATGCGCGATGTGGCACAGGGGCCACAATCCCTCGTTGCAAAATCCGTAGTAATAGCTTTCTTCCTGCTGCTTGGTCAGCCACACGCGCCGCAGCGTGTAGCGCGGATCCTCCGGCGGGACGCGCACGCACTGCCGCGCGTCCACGACTTCCCGGTCGGCGTCGCCGCTGCCGTACGCGATCCAGGTACCGTCGCACGCCCGCAGGATCGGCTCCAGCGCCGTCACCAGTCCGCTGGCCGGCACCACCGTCTGCACCGTGTTTCCTTTCCGCGTGTGCATGTAAGGTTCGCGGTTGGACACCACGAACAGCCGGCTTCCGTTCAATTTCGTCCGCAGCGCCACCGTCAGCCGCTCCGCCGTCCACGACGATTGCGCCGCCTCCCGCAGCCGCGCTTCCTGCTCCGCCGACGCGCGCGCCTCCGACAACATGCGGGCGAAGCTGTGCGCCTCGTTGGCGAGTGGCTTGAGCAGATCATCCGATCCGGCCAGGCCCGATGCGCCCGGACTGCGGCCATTGCGCAGATCGCGCATCCACGCCGCCGTGCGCGCAATCGGCCGCATGATGCTGTGTTGGAACATCAACACCGTGGTCAGGATGATGAGCACGACCTGGGCCAGCACTCGCGTGCCCATGTCCCGCCACGCCTGCCGCCGCGCCGCGACGATGAATCCGGCGTCGTGCACCACCAGCAGCCCGCCCGTGACTCCGTCCTCGCCGTGCAGCGGAATGGCTCGGAAGTGCAACGGCTCTCCCTGCACGCGCAGAAACGCGTCCATGGCCTTGTCGTCCCGCATCGCCTGCACCAGCGTCTCCGGGCGCGTCGAGACCCATCTGGTCAGCGTCTTTGAAATCGCGATCGGGGTCTCGCCTGCTCCATATACCGCGATTCCGGCAAGGTGTTCCTTGTTGCCGAAGCGTTGCGCCACCCCCTGCAGCTCGGCTGTGTCGCCGCGACGCAGTAACGCTTCCACCCGCGGCTGCAGGCTGTCCGCCAGCGCTTCCGAGCGCTGGTTCAATTCCCGGCGGAGAACGAACCGTTCCCGCTCTGCCTGGTAGTACGACGAAAACACCGACACCAACAACACACATAAAACCAGGCAGCCAATCAGCCGCGCTACCATTCGCATAAGTCCTCGTAATAAACTTTGGACCTTAAAAGACTTTGTGCACCCGCGCAGCGGCCCCATGGGAAACTAGACTAGGTACGATGGTGCGGCCATGGCTTTAGGTTTCCAATGCAAGACGGGAAATGAGAGCCATCGGCCAGCTCATGAAGGATAATCAACTTGACAACGGCGGAGCAGCCGACCGTGCGGCTCGATGCCAGTCCTCCAAGTAACTCAATTGTTTACAATGCTTTACGCGTTCGCACTCGGTCCGCTTTTGGGGTCAGACGAAGTAGCGGCAGTCGAAGGGTATCCCGGAATCTCGCCGATAGCTAGGCCGAAAATCTTAAGATCTTTATTGCTAGGTCGAAAACCCTAACCCTTCATCCCTATTAACCTTAGAGGGGTATCTATTTAGCTCAGGTAACCCCAATGGGTTGTGGTTTCAGCTCCGGCCCGCCTGAGCCGACCGGACTATCGCCTTGTAAGTTGTTGGCTCCACGGCAGCGGCCTGCTGGACAAGGCGGAAGAACAGCTT
>JAIQFT010000083.1 GCA_020073185.1 Terriglobia bacterium | reverse complement strand
CCTCTTGAAAGATTTTCTTGACCTCTATGAGCAATTTTTCAGCCTCCTCGCGCAACCTCTCAGGAACCATGACCACCCCCCACCCTCCACCGCGGAGCATGTGCAAGAGGTCGCGCAGTTCGCCGACGCCGCCGTGGTCGGCAGCGCCATCGTGCAGGCGATCGAAAAATCGGCCCCGCTGGGTTACGCGCCCCAAGCCGTGGCAGAATTGATAAGGAAGCTCTCAGGCGTTAGCTCCCAGCTATCAGCCGGTTCAACTGCCGCTCCGAGATAGCATCGCTTTAGAGTCGAGTTGTGTCACCGGCCACGTACAATCAAGGCCGATAGGATTTTGGCTGAGAGCTGAAAGCTGACGGCTGTTTTATGGACATCGCGGATTGGCGCAAGAAAATCGACGACCTGGACTGCCGTCTGGTGGAGTTGCTCAACGAGCGCGCCCGCTGCGCGCAGGAGATCGGACGGCTCAAGCGCGGCACCAACCAACCGGTTTACGAGCCCGACCGCGAGAAGGTGATCCACGAAAACGTGCACCGCGCCAACCGCGGTCCGCTCGCCGATCGCGACCTCACCATGATCTACGAGCGCCTGATTGACGTGATGCGTAAGATCCAGAAAGACGAATTCGTTCCGAAACCAAAGGCCAACGGCGGCGACACCGAGTTGGAAGCAGAGATTAACGATTAAGGTGTTGGTGGTTAGCTCCCGGCAAGCATGCGAAAATCGCTCGCAGGTGGTTAGGCCGTCACTTCTGGCCGCCCGCGCTAACTCCCTAACTAGCGACTCCGAACTACTGGTTTTCTATGATCGTCACCATGCAAGAAGGCGCCAGCGAAGAGCAGATCCAGAACGTCATCGAGCACCTTGTCGGGCTCGGCTACTCCGTCCACCGCTCGACCGGCGAGCGCCACACCGTGCTCGGCGCAGTCGGCGCGCGCACTGATTTCGACGTCCGCAACATCGAGGTTCTCGACGGCGTCCACCTCGTCCACCGCATCAGCGCGCCCTACAAACTCGTCGCCAAGCATTTTCGCCCGCAAGGCACGGTGGTCAAGTTGCCCAACGACCTCACCGTTGGCGGCGACAAGGTCCTGGTCATGGCCGGCCCCTGCTCGGTCGAATCGCGCGAGCAACTCTTCTCCACCGCCGAGCAGATTTCCAAGGCCGGCGCCCGCGTCCTGCGCGGCGGCGCCTTCAAGCCGCGCTCCTCACCCTACTCGTTTCAGGGCATGGGCGAAGAAGGCCTCAAGCTGCTCAAGGAAGCCGGCGAAAAATACCACCTGCTGGTGATCAGCGAGGTCATGGAACTCTCCCAGATCCCGCTCATGCTCCCCTACGTGGACATCCTGCAGGTCGGCGCTCGCAACATGCAGAACTTCAATTTGCTGCGCGAGCTCGGCCATGTGCGCAAGCCGGTCATGCTCAAGCGCGGGATTGCCGCGACGATCGAAGAGATGCTGCTCTCCGCCGAGTACATCATGGCCGGCGGCAACTACGACATCATCCTGTGCGAGCGCGGCATCCGCACTTTCGAGACCTACACCCGCAACACCATGGACATCTCCGCCATCCCCGTCGTGCACAAGCTCTCCCACCTGCCCATCTGCGGCGATCCCTCGCACGGCACCGGACGCCGCGACAAGGTCGCGCCCATGGCTCGCGCCGCCGTTGCAGCGGGCGCGGATGCCATCATCGTCGAGGTCCACAGCAATCCCGACAAGGCTCTTTCCGACGGCGCCCAGTCGCTCTATCCCGACCAGTTCAGGCAGTTGATGGACCAGTTGCGCATCATCGCCCCCGCCGTCGGGCGAACCATCGCCTGAGGCGTTCAATCGACGCGCGATGATAGTCGGCGAAAAAACGTGGGCTCACTAAAACCGAAGGGTCGCCATCCGAGCCGAAGGACTCCCGCGTCCCTGTGGTGCACCCTAAGCAAGAAGTTCCCTGCGGCCCTTGCGTCCTTTGCGGTTAGCTTTTCCTGAAGCCTGAAGCCTATTGCATCCCCGCCCGCGCAAAGTCCTCCTTCGTCAGCGGCGGCAGATAGACCCCGCGGTAATCTCGCTTCCACCATGCCCCGGTTGCGCGCCGCTCCGCCCAGCTCGTAAACCGATACTCATACGCCAGCGCGCGCACGTACTCCGGCGGCGCCTTGGCAAAAGGGTTCCCTCCTAGCAATCGCGTCACCGGCGGCGACCCCTGCAGCAGCCGCAGCATGAAGCGCAGCAGCCACGGATTCTGTTCGTGGTTGCCCAGCGCCGCGAACCACATCTGCCAATCCACGCGCGGCTGGTGCGGTTCCAACCAAAATGGCGGTCGCTTCAAGTTTCCGGGCTTGTACTTGAACTCGTACGCCTGCCATGTCACGCCGTCATTCGACCCTTCAATCACGATCTCCATTCGCGTTGTGGTCATGACCGCGAACAGCCCGTACGAATTCACAATCTCCAGCGGCGCCAGCGTGTTTCGCGCCGCATCCGAGCCCGGCGGGATCCAGTGGAGGATCGGGCCCGTCACCTCACCGATGCTGACGAACAGAATCAATACCGCCACGCCCGTCGCGATGGCCACTCGCGGCACGCTCGGCGCCCGCTCCAGCCATCGCGCCCGCGCCCGCGAAGCGAACGCCGAAACAAGGCGGTTGCCCCACCCTGGTCGCTGGCCTTGGAGCGACAGGGTGGGGATGTTTCGTCCCAGCCGCTCATCGTCCACCAGCCACAAGCACAGCGCGATCGCCAACAGATTGAAAAACGCGTAGTTCCCGGTCAGCAGGATCAGCACCTGGAACACGATCAGGATTCCCGCTCCGAGCAATCGCGCCCGCCGCGGAAACCAGATCAGTAACGGCGCCGCCAACTCGACCGTAAGCACAACCACGGTGCTCACGCTCTGGAACCACGCTGGCAGTTGGTGCATGTACCAGGCCAGCGGAGTCGGCAGCGGCTGCGTCCAGTAGTGATAGCGGATCGCGGTCAGCGCATGCCAGCTCGGGTCGCCGCTCGCCAGCTTCACCACGCCCGACATCAACATCAGCCGGAACAGCAGCCAGCGGAACATCCACGGCAGCATCTTCGACCAGCCCAGAGAGATTGCCAGGAAGCCCGCCTCCAGCAGCAGCGCGTCCCACTGATAGCTCATGAACACGCGCCCGGTAGTCACGATGGAGAGATACAAGAGGAACGCGCCGGCGCATGCCGCTCGCCGCGCGATTCCCAGCGTCAGCAGGATGGCCAGCGCCGCGCCCGCGATCCACACTGCGGCCACAAACCAATCGCTTGTATTCAGGAAGAAGACGCTGGGCAGCAGGCGGAACGCGGCGTCGCCGTAATACCTCCGTACCGCGTCAATGGTTTCCGCGACCGGATAAATCCGTGGCTCCCGATCAGTCCCGCGGCCTGCACCCCGAACGAGACGAACGCGATCAAGTAAATCACGCCCAGCGCGCGCAGGAATAGCTCCGTCGCCAGCGCATAGCTCTCGCGGCGCGGTGGAATGCCCCACAGCAGCTTGGTGATCCTGTAAGCCGCGGATCGATGCGCCGCGATCCTCCGGTACGCCGCTTCCGACACCGTGGCGAATCCCGGCACGTGCTCGTACGCCCATAGCTCCCGTGTCTTCTCTCCGATGGCCAGCGCGGTGAACGCCGCATACGCTCCGCCGCGCCGCTCGCCGTCAGGCAGGAAAATCTGCACTGCCGCGGTGAACTCCTCGCGCGGCACATCGGGAAATTGCGAAGCGGCTTCCTGGTACGGCGCGTACTCCACGCGCTCGCCGGTCAATTGCTTCCAGTATTCGATCCAGGCGCGGCAGAACCCGCAATCGCCGTCAAACACCATCAGCGGCTTGGTACGCGGTGCTCCGCTCTCATCTGCCGAGTTCGGCAACACGACCTCCCTACAACCCTAGGAGTGTAACTTTCCGGATGGAAATATACCGACCACGGACTACCGGCAACCGATAACCGATAACCGAAAATCTGCCAATCACAAATCACCAATCGCCAATCCCAAATGTGTTTAAATCCCAAACGTGCGCCAGATCACCATCCTCGGCACCGGCCTCATCGGCGGCTCGCTGGCGCTGGCGTTAAAGAGACATGGCTTCACAGGCCGCATCGTCGGCTGCGATCGTTCTCAAGTCCTCGCGCAGGCCAGGGCTCTCGGCGCTATCGATCTCGCCCACGAAGATGCTGCGCAAGCCTGCGCCAACAGCGATGTCGTCGTCCTCGCCACCCCCGTCGGCGCGATCATGGATCTGCTGGACCGCCTTGGCCCGCTGCTCCCGCCCGACACACTCTTTACCGACGTCGGCAGTACCAAGGGCGACGTCATCACCCGCGCCCGCGACATCTTCGGCGATCGGGTGGGAGAGCGTTTTCTCGCCGGTCATCCCATGGCGGGGAAAGAGAACAGCGGTATCGACCAGGCCGACGCCGACTTGTTCACTGGCGCGGTGTGGCTCTTCACCCCGCTTCCCGGCCAGGACATCCGCCGCGGCCGCGCCGGTGAATACGTGCAGTGGATCGAGCGCATCGGGGCGCGTGTGCTGGAGATGGATTCCGACCGCCACGACCGCCTGTGCGCCTGGATCAGCCACCTGCCGCAGATGCTCTCCACCGCGCTGGCGGCCGCGTTGCAAGAGGAGTTCGGCAACGACCTCGATCTGGAAGCCATCGGTGGGCGCGCCCTGCGCGAGATGACCCGCCTGGCGCGAAGCCCCTACAGCATGTGGCGCGACATCGCCCTCACCAACACCGCTAACATCCAGGAAGCGCTGCAGCGCCTGGAGCAACGCCTCTTCCACTTGCGCGAGAATCTCCGCACCCGCGAGCTGGAAATGGAGTTCGACACCGCCCGCCGCTTCCGCAAACCCTAAGCGCGCTTCGCCGAAGGCGCGGTTTCGTCAATTCTGCAATTCCGCGTCATTCCACCCAATCGGCGATGAAGATGTTGGTCTCGTGCGGGCGGCTGGCGTTGCGGTTGGAGGAGAAGACCAGCTTCTTGCCGTCTGGGCTGAACATGGGAAAGCCGTCGAAGGCAGGGCTATAGGTGATGCGCTCCAGGTTGCTGCCGTCGATGTTGACGGCGTAGAGCTCGAAGTTGCCCATGCCCTTGGGGTCGGAAAGATTCGAGGCGAAGATGACGCGCTTGCCGTCGGGAAAGAAGTAAGGACCGAAGTTGGCGGCGCCGTTATGAGTGATCTGCCGCTTGTGGCTGCCGTCGGCCTTCATCACCCAGAGCTGGAGGCTGGTGGGGCGGATCAGATTCTGCTTGAGCAGGTCCTGGTAGTCGGCGATCTCCTCCTTGGTTTGCGGGTGATTGGCGCGATAGACGATCCACTGACCGTCGCGCGACCAGAAGGGGCCGCCGTCGTAGCCGAGCTCGTGCGTGAGCTGGCGGACGTGGGTACCGTCGCTGTTCATCACGTAGATGTCGAGATCGCCGTTGCGGGTGGAGGTGAAGGCGATCTTCTTGCCGTCGGGGGAGATGGTGGACTCGGCGTTGTAGCCCTGGTTGTGGGTGAGGGCATTAGGCTGGCTGCCGTCCGGGTTGGCGACGTAGATTTCGTAGGTCGGATAGGTGGCCCAGCGGTAGCCCTTGGACCAGTCAGGCGGCGGAGGACATTCGGGCGAGGCGGCGTGGGTGGAGGAATAGAGAATGTGCTTGCCATCGGGGAAAAAATAAGAGCAGGTAGTGCGGCCGTGGCCACTAGAGACCATGTGGGCATCGGAGCCGTCGCCGTTCATGATGAAAATCTGATCGCAGGGCAGGCCGCCGTGGGTGGACTGGAAAATCAGCTTGCCGCCGTCGGAGTTGAAGTAGGCTTCCGCGTTTTCACCGCCGAAGGTGAGCTGGCGAACGTTGCGCAGATGCTTTTCCTCGGGCGTGCGCAGGTCCTTGGCGGCAGGCGCCTGGGCCAGCAGGAAGATGGCGGAGAGAAAGAGTAGCAGTGCAATGAGGGTCTTCATGGAATGACAAGCAAATGTACGGGAAGGAGGTGGCTGGTGGCTAGTGGAGTTGATGGTTGGAGGTTGGGGGCGGGTGGCTGAGGCGCCCAGCCACCCGCCCTGATCACCAGCCTCCAAATTTACGCTGCCTTGCCGAAGGCGATCTTCTGCGTGGTAGAGACTTCTACCTGGTAGAAGACCGGGCGGATGTCGCTGTTGAAAAGCGGCGTTAGCTTGTTGAGCAGGTTGGTGTAGGCCGGCGAGGAGTAGCAGCGTTCCGCGTCCTCCTGGGTGCGCCAGTAGGTGGCGGCGAGGGCGTAATTGGGATCGTTCTGGCGGCTCATGGCTTCGTGGGCGACGAAACCGGGCTGCTGCTCGAGCAGGGGAACAAGTTCATTCTGGACGATGCTGATGGCGTCCCGTTTTTTGCCGCCCTTTTAGGGCCGCAATCGCTATTTGTCAGTAAGTGAAGCCGATATTTGTCACTACGAAATCGCTATTTGGCAGTAAACTGCCCCTCCCAGACATCCCAGCCAGTGATTTTCTAGGTCCCCCCCCCCGGCAGCCCTCGCAAGGTCCACCCAGCCCCTCCTTGCCGACCCATTTAGGAGGCGTCCCGCCGGGCCACAACCTGGCCCAGCGTGAGCCCCTCAGGGAAGTGCGGAAGACCCGGCACGACCAGGTCGTTGCCCCCCACCCCGTTGGCCGTCAAATTGGCGAGCAGGGCGTCATCGCAGGCATCCACCTGAGCCTTCATCTGGATGACCCAATCGTCCACTGTCAAGGGCTCGCTGCCGGCCGGTCGGATGGCGGCAAAGTAGAACGGCGAGCGCACCCCAAACGCGCTCTCCAACACGATCTTCCAGTCCTGCTGTTCTGCCCTAAAAATCCTCGTCCCGATCTGCGTTGCCATGCCCCTCTCCTCCTTCACCTTTCCGTCAATATTGGAGCAGCCGACCACCACCGCCGTCGCCCGTGCCGCCGCCTCCGCTCGACCCACCACCGCCGCCGGCATTCACCGTCAGACAATCGCCGACGAACTGGTAGTTGCTGGGCAGTACCTGGTCGTAGTCCGTGGTGCAGACGTAGTCGCCCGTTGCCGGGTCGTGCGCCACAAAATAATGAGTTCCGCCCAGCACCTTGCCGGTGAAGGAAGTCGCGGGATAGGTGCGCGTCTCCAGACCTCCAGCGATCCCGAGCTTCCACGTCCAACTGGCGCTCGTACCAGCGCTGCCGTGTGCCCGCACTGTTGCCGTGCCGTCGCCGCCATCGATCGAATCCACGATCACATCGTTGTCGTAATTGAACACGGAATTCACCGGAAGCTTGGTGCTGGGCACACTCAAATAGCCTTCCCCATCGACCACGGTGGTCGCGCCCAGAGGATGCACTTGTGGCAGCGTCGCGATCGCCTGGTGATCGTCGGCCACATCGGTGAACGCTTCGGGAATGTACTGCCGCAACGCGAGCGTGATCGTGCCCGGACCATCGCTGCCGGACAACTTCAGCTCCAGCTCGATGATTTCGAAGTCGCCCTGAAATTCCTCGCTCACCGAAGGTTCGACTGCCAGCGTGTCGCCGGGCAACTGCGCCAGCAAAACACGATCGGCATCATCCACCGAATACATTGCGGCGACGACGCTGCCCTGAAACGGCGCTTTGTAAGGCGTGGTCATCGGGCCCAGGCTGCGGATCGCCATGTACTTCAGCAGGCGGCTCACGCGTTCCGGCGTGTTGGCCCCGAAGTCGATGGTCGTGGGAATGACCATCGGCATCGCGCTGAGTCCGAGCCCGCGCTGTCCTACGGCAAATTGGTGCGGTTCGTGATCGACGATCACCGGCGAGTCGTCCATGAACCGCGATTCCGGTGTGCCAACATTGCCACCATCGTCGTCGCTGGCGTCGGCGCCCGCCTGCGCGTAGGTGAAATGATGATCGTCGGGAACGGTGGTGAGCAGGAAGCTGCCATCGAAGCCGGCGGTGGCCACATCCCAAATGTCCACCGTATCCGCGCCGCGATCGGTCACCACGAACGGATGCACTTCGTCGGTCTCGACTGTGACCACGCCGCCGGCGCGCGCGATCGAGGCGATGGTGGCCACGACCTTCGGCTGAAGATTGCGGAACGTGCCAATGAAACGATTCGGTGCGGCGCGAACGTCCTTCTTGTCAAAGGTGGCGCCGCCGATGACGTGCGACCTGCTCAACGAGAACGTGGTGGCACGCGCCTGGTCAACGCGTATCTGCAGCTTTCCTCCGACCTCGCGCCAGTAGCCGCGGCAGCAATCGAGCAACTGCTGTTCGAGCTGCGCCAGGCTGACGCGCTGCGGCCAGCCCACGCTTGCCTCGAAACGCTTCTCGCCGCTGGTCAGAACTTCATCGCACTGGGCGCGCGAATCCCAGTAGCACGGCCAATCGAAACGCGCTTTCTCGGCCGTGAGCAATGCGGCGTTGATCAGCGCTTCGCGCTTGATGAAGGCGCGAATGCGCAGGTCGATCAACTCGTCGATGGGATTGGTCGTGAAACGATAGTCCGACTGTGTGCCGGTGTTGTCGAAGATGCGGCACCTCATGGTGCGAAAGTCGCCGAGCCAATCCAGATCCGCCGAGGGCGCCCCGGGATCGGGCAACACGTACATCATCAGCCAGGCTTTGCGCGAGAAAGTCAGCGGCGGAACGTTCGCCGGCAGGAGCGCAAAGAAGCCGTCGACGTCCTGATCGCCGCCGGTGGAATCCGGCGTCAGACCGTGGCCGAGCGTGCCGTCGATGCCCGGATGAAAGCGCACCGTGTTGCCGTCGCCGGGAACGTGCAGCTTTTTGTTGATCCACAATCGGTCGATGCCATCCCACTCGCCTTCGCCCAAAAGCACGATGGCAACGCGCGCTCCGCTGCCGTCGTCGTAGAGCAGCGCAATGTTGCCGCGCACGCGCGCCCAGCCGTAGGCCAGCGGGACTGGAATGCCGAGCGCAGCCTGCACATTTTCGAGCGACGGCGTTGGAAACGATGCGTGAACAAAATCGCCGGCGCCAGTGCCACCGCCCGTGCCGGGGCCGTAGCCGAAAGTGGTGTCGCCGATGTCATAGAGCCTGACGTTGCTCACGAGCCGCTCCCGATCGCCGCTTGCCACGCCAGTTTCGGAGGCGAGAGCGGCACGCCATCAAAACGCTCGCGCGCACCGCGTGTGGCGCACGCGGTGATCGTTGCAAACGCAGCGGGCGCCTATGCGGAATGGATGTATTTCGGCTACGGCTGCCGGCTGTGGAGCCGCAAGGATGTCGATGCGGGAATTCCCAACGTGTACATTACCGCCGGTGGCGCGGTGGTCGAAGGCCCGGTTGGCATCGATCTTTATGCCGCGGCGGGAACGCCCAGCGCCGTCGTCTATACGTTTCCCTCCAGGCCGCTCGGTTTCTACCGCCTGCGAATCACCGTGACGGCAACCAAGAACGCCGCCTCGTCGGGATATCACCGACGCGCTGGAGGTCATGCGCTGACATGCCTCTGACCGCGCTATTTCGGCCCCGAGGATTCCATGATCAGCATCGCGCGTGCGGCGGTGTTGTTGGACTTCCATAAGAGCACCGTATGGCGCTGGGTGCAGGGCGGAGTGCTCCGTGGGCGGCGCGCGTATCGCCGACATCATCCCAGTGGAACCTACCAGGTTTCGAAGCTGTCGGTGCTCGAATTAATAGCGAAGTTGCAACGCCAGGGCCAATTGGTCGATCCCGTCGACTAAATTGGGCGAACACCAGGCGAACAAATGGGGCTTTTTTCGAGCACAGAGTTTGATCGTTATTCGGAACGGCGTCCGAGCCTCTGTGGCGGGTGTGATCGAAATTCCAACTACTTAGGTTTCAGTGTTTTAGCGGCACGGCGCCGGGAGAAAACCGCGTGCGGTTAATTCCCCGGTAAATACCGGACTGGCGCACCAAGCGTTTTCAATGACTTAATGGTAGGATTGTGATGCAACCGAGGCGTTCGAAGGCTGTTTACTGACAAATAGCTCTTTCGCCACCAATGCGCTGCTTTGCCGCTCGCTCGCCAGCTAAGTTACTGCCGCGCCGCGACTTCCACCCACCACGCCGCGCGATTCCCCACGATCTCCCGCTAGTGACAAGTATCGTTGTAATTCCCACCTTTGTTGGTATTAACGATAAATGAGAACGGGGGGAGATGGCGGGATTCAGCGGGATGTCGCGGGATAAGTCGCGCGTTGCTAACACCTTGCGAGTGGAAGCAGGTGCGCAATGCGGCGTCGGCGGCGAAAGAGCTATTTGAGAACGGGCGGCTCTGGCGCAGCACAAGGTTGTTCCGTAAATAAGAGTGGCTACCCGCCTATTTATCGGGAATTTCTGCCATACCTACCGTTCGACCGGATGAGCCAGCTAAGTTATTGAATCGGAACAAGTTGGAATTTCGGCCAAACCGCGCCTCGCGTCCATTTCTGCGATTTGAATAACGGCCAAAAGTTTCGTCTAGCATTCGCCCTTTTTCGGTCTGAGAGTACCTCAAGAGGTTCAACCGAAAAAAAGCCGACGCAGAAGTGCGTCGGCGACCTCGGAGAACGGATTCGATCACTCCATGCTGGGCGCCCAGGTGCCGAAATTCTTGCCGTCGCAGATATCATCACGGCCCGAGGCCCACACCGCGATTTGTTCGGCCTCTTGCTGCGACCAACTGCGGTCAGGATCGCCGTCGTCCTTCTTCCAG